>CAYPSX010000007.1:0-2578 GCA_964413185.1 uncultured Bacteroidales bacterium | reverse complement strand
ATCGAAACTCCCAACATTCACTCCTGCCTAACTGATCAAACTCCGGTATCAGTTTCCCTAAAAAATGACGGGTTAGAACCACTGGCAGGAATACCCGTTCGCGTGAGATTGCGTGGAACAAACATCGAAAATCACTGGTTTTTTATCAACGACACACTTGCGCCCGGATCTACAGAAATATTCGAAGTTGGAAATATCAACATGAGCGAAATTGGACATTACGAACTAACCGTACAAACCGAAATTGCGCAGGATTCTTTTCCGCAAAATAATAAATCAGACACCCTTCAATTGGAACACAAACCAATTGTGCCGCTGCCTCTGGAAGTGATGACTTTTAATGACTTTTACGACAGTAACCTCACAGACATTTACCCCAACTGGCGCGAAGCCCGTGGAGCCGGGGCGCCATTGGTTTATAAAAACACCGACTGGCAAGGCGACGACCATCCCGAATCGCGTGGTGCCAGTGTCTACTTCACGGGAGTTGGCACAAACGACTGGCTTGTGGGGCCGACAATTATACCCGGTAGCGATACGTATGTAACATTCGATGCTGCAATTTATTATGAAGAATTCAGTACGACAATGGGCACCGATGATAAACTAGCGGTTATGGTTTCAACTGATTGCGGCACAAACTGGGAATCAGTTGGAAACATCAACCATAATATTGATATGGATACAGCTTATCAGCCGTTCATGTTCAGTTTGGCTGATTATGCCGGACTATCGGTTAAAATTGCCATTTATGCTACAACAGGAAACACGAACGACAGCCAGGCGTACTTATTCTTTATAGACAACCTAACAACCCGCGACATTATGGAAACAGACATTGCCTTGCAAGATGTACTGGCTCCCATTGTCTCATGCGGGTTTAGCTCCAGCGAAGAGCTCTCCATACAAATGAACAACGAGGGACTAACACAAATTGATGAATTTACCGCAACTTACACACTCAACAGCCTATCGCCGGTATCGGAAACGGTAACCCAAACCCTGGAACCCGGGGAAAGTTACGATCATACATTCAGCGAAACGCTGGATCTGGCTGCCAATACAGAAAACTCCATTTTTATTGAAATTGAACATCCTGATGATGAAAACACAAGCAACAACGCTCTCACATTTATTCCTCCGTTAAGCTCCTTCGACCTTTCAACTGAAGGTGCATTTTTTGCCGGATTTGAAGATGACGAAGATTTAAGTAACTGGACTATCGTTAACAACAACAGCGATGAGCAGGAATGGACTGTCCAGACAGATCCCCAATACGCCTACGAAGGCAACAATTCTTACAGTTATTTCAGCAATGGATCGTCCACACCTTCAGACGATTGGCTTTTCTCGCCATGTTTTCAGCTTGAAGCCGGCAAAAACTACAATATCGCATTTTGGTACAGCAACCGCGCCGGGGCGTTTCCCGAAAAATTACGATTAAACCTTTGCAGCAGCACCTCACCAGACGATGTGGAACAGGTTATAATTGATCTGGGATCAATAGAAAACAATGATTTTCTACAATCGACAAATACATTTTCTGTTTCCACTTCGGGCGCTTACTATTTTGCCTGGGAAGCTTACGGGCCGGCCGATCAGTTTGGTCTTTACATAGACAATATCGAAGTCTGGCAGGAGTTTGAAAATGACCTGAAAATTGAGCAGGTTAACATTCCACGCGAAACAAATGCAGGCGACTGCACGCTCCAAACAACAGAATCAGTGCTGGTTACATTGGTCAACATTGGAACAAATGCCATTGCTGGTTTTGACATTAACGTAAAAATAAACAATGCTGCAACATCAATCCAAAATTACAGTCAAACCATAAACCCCGGCGACACCGCACAGTTCACAATGGATCAATCCATACTTATTCAACCGGGCATGTATTACGATATTCACACGTGGGTTGATGCTACGGATGACAACAATCCGGCAAACGACAGCCTGCTAACAGAAAATTTCACGCTTGACGACTACTCAACCAGCTTCGAAAACAATGACGACAACACAAACTGGACAACACAATCCGTAGCCGGAAGCAGTGAATGGACAATAATGAACGATGCAACAAATGCACGTACCGGAAACAATTATTATGCAATACGCACAGACGGAGCAGACGGCAACACAACTAACAACGACTGGCTAATCTCAGGGTGCCATTATCTGGAAGCAGGCACGTGTTATGAATTAACTTTTTGGTACCGCTCCCGTTTTTCGTATGAAAATTTAACCGTGATGATGGGCAATTCTGCCGATGCAAGCGGGATGACAACAGAAATTTTCGACAATCCCGATTTTTACAGTAATGATTATATGCAGGCACAAATTCTTGTGAGCGTTGAAACACCTGGAGCTTATTACTTTGGTTTCCACACAGATGGCAGCACAGATCAGCGCTACTATGTAATTATTGATGATGTAAAATTCCATGAAAGCGAAACTTCACCAGAAGTATCATTTACACCCTACGTAATGGAAAACGAAGGCCAGAACGGGGCGGACCTGCTGTGGATCGAGACCGAAAAGCCGCATGTCGAACAGATCGCGAGCATGGTCGACAAGATAC
>CAYPSX010000006.1:0-43893 GCA_964413185.1 uncultured Bacteroidales bacterium | reverse complement strand
TGATGATGTAATTGCTGCTTTATCAACCACCGATGATGAATTAGCGAAACGGTTTGTAGTTTCTTTAGAAAAGTGGAAAGGAGATGTGAATAAAATCTGATCAAATGGTTTATAAATTATATGATTTAACAGAGGATGAGATCAAGATTGCGGAGGGAGCCGTGAAATAATTTATTCTTTAGAAACAGTAAAAATTAAGCTATGGGTTAATTTTTATAAACATTTTGTCAACAATCAACGTTTAAAGATATATATTTGTGAAACGAAAATGCCAAAAAGTTATCTCTTCAAAAGATGGTAAACGAGCTATTTACATTGATTTAGAAAACAAAGAAGAGATAATGCAATATATAAAACAAGACAAAAGACACTTAAAAAAATTCAAGTTTATTATAGATATCATTCTTGGTGGGCATCGAAATACCGAGGTTTACGATAAAGAGGATATAGATGATAAAACAAAAGATGTAACAGTGATGAAGTTCTTTAAAGGACAGGAAAATGATCGCATTTATTGTAAAGAACTTAAATCGAAGGAAGGAACATATATTGTTGTAACCGCTGTTTTACATGAAAAGAAAAAATCGAAAAAACTAAGTTCAAAAGAGAAGAACATTATAAAAAAGGTTGGAGGGTATGACTATGACATATAACGAGAAACATAAAATTTCAGAAGAATTTACAGATTTATTCGGCACCCTCTCTGAAGAAGATATAATTGAGGTGGATGCTCAAATGCTTTCGTTTAAGTTTCTCGAAGCGTTAGAGAAATCTTTCGCACCAAGGAAGTTAAAAAAGAAAGAAATTGCAGAAGCAATCGGTAAAAGTCCAAGTTTTATATCACAGGTATATTCCGGTGATAAACTTATTAGTATGCCCTTGCTTGCTAAATTGCAAAAGGCTTTTAATTTCACTTTTGATATTAAAGCTTCTCACAATTCTATAGATTATGATCTTTCCGTTTTTTCAGAACTTAAAACCAATAATAAAAAACAAAGCGGGTTTTGGGTGTGGAAAAATGCTGCGGCAAATGAATCTGTTGATATAGATTACAACAAAAGTGATAATCTAAAGCTCATTAATAACAAATATAGTTCAGCAAGTTAAATATGAAAGCAAATAAATCTCCATTAGTATTAAATGATTTCTTGTTGCTTAGAAGTAATTATCAATTTATTCAACCAGAAAAATCTAATTTCAAAATTGGTGAGATAATGGACAAATATCCTATTGATCTTGACTTTACCGTTCGAAAAATTCAGGACAATTTGTTTCATTTATTCACTAAAATTCAAATAAACCACGAATTAAAGTCTTTGCCCGGATATGTCCTTTTTATTGAAGGTGTAAGTTTATTCTCTTTCGATGAGAAAGCAAAGCTTAATGAAGAAGACAAAGCAAATTTTTTACATTATTCCGGCTTAAACATTACAATCAACAGCCTTCGTAATATTCTGGCCACATTAACGGCAAATGGTCCATTCAATAAATATACTTTGCCCTCAATAGATGTGAATAAGCTATTACATGATAAGAAAAAACTATTGGAAGAAAAGAAATAGAACTAGTCTATTTAAATATTGTAAGGTCTTTACGAAATATCCAGAAATTTTAAGATAAATCCTTGTTTCGAAGAAAAATAGTTCCATTTAATTTATGTAGAGAAATGCCCCAGCCCAATATCAAAACTAATAGTTAAAATATTATCTAAGAATCTTATAAATGTCCAGTTTTTTAATTAAAAAACTGGACATTTTTCATATATTTGTAGAAATAATATTTGAATGCAAGTTGCTGATTATATACGAAATACATTTAATAGGCTTCCGGTTAGCTATGTGTTTACCTATAGGGATTTTAACCCTGAGGTGAATGGCCGTGAAGCGATTATTAAAGCATTGAACAGAATGGTTGCTAAAGGGGAGGTTGCAAAACTTTCAAAAGGCAAATATTATAAGCCCAAAGAAACTATTTTTGGTGTGGCTTCGCCTGATCAGTATCAAGTTGTGAAAGATTTATTGGGTAAAAGAGATAATACTGTCGGGTACCTCACTGGTTATTCTGTTTATACAAAACTAGGTTTGACGACCCAGGTAAGTAATACAATACAAATTGGCCGCAACGAAACGCGTCCGGCTATGCAGCGTGGGATGTATAAAATTAGCTTTGTGAAGCAAAGAAACACCATTACAGAAAAAAATATACCGCTTTTACAGATTTTGGATGCTGTCCGTTTTATAAAGAAAATACCCGACACCACAATTAATGATGCATATAAAAGGTTATTTGAAATTGTGAGAAATCTAAATGAAAGTGATCAAAAACAAATGATTCGTTTGGCAAAGAAATATCCTCCTTTTGTTCGGGCTTTATTAGGTGCCATGCTAGAGTCATTAATGAGCAAGAAGGCTGTTGAGCCGCTTGCAAACTCACTTAATCCAATTACAAAATATAAAATCGGAGTGTCAATCAACTGCTTGCCGAATGCAGCTAAATGGAATATACAATGAATCTACACAAAAAGGCTAAGTTATTTAATGATGCAATTCAAACGGCTTCTAATCATTTGGAAATCAATCAAGAGTTTATAGTGATGGATTATTGGATAACATACATGCTGTGGAACTTGTCAAATTATCAGAATCGTGATCAGGTTGTATTCAAAGGTGGCACATCGCTTTCAAAAGCCTATAAAACAATCAATCGTTTTTCTACAGATGTTGACCTGGCAGTTATTCAAAACCCTGATTTTTCTGGTAACAGAATTAAGAGTGAGATACGCAAAATTGAAAAGACGGTTGCCAACGGTTTGTTAGAACTGGAAATTCCCGGACTTACCAGTAAGGGTTCTCGTTTTCGCAAGAGTGCCTATATCTATCCGGTTAATGATAAATTTGAAGATGAAAACATAGTAATAATTGAAACCAATTATTTCGCCAATCCTTATCCTTATGAAGAAAGAGAAATTGAAAGCTTTATTGCTACATTTTTAAGGGAGACTGGAAGTGAAAAAGCGATCAATAATTTTAATTTACAGTCTTTTAGAATAAACGTTTTGGATCGCTTTCAAACTTTAATTGAGAAACTCGTTTCGCTTATTCGTTTTTCATTTCAGGATGATTCATTGGAGGGTGTTAGATCGAAAATAAGACACTTTTACGATTTGTATTATCTGTTGCAAACAAATGAGGGAGAAGAGTTTATTGCTACAGAAGATTTTAATGTAAGGTTTAAAGACCTACTGTTGCACGACCAGCAATCGTTTGATGAACCCAAGGGATGGGGAAAATATAATTTGAGCGAGTCAATATTGGTTTCTGACTTTGATACTGTTTGGGAAAAGCTCAAGGATACTTATACTAAGGAATTATCTACTTTTGCTTATACTGCAATACCTGATGAACAACTCGTTGCTGAATCATTTCGTAGATTATTATCCTGCATGAAATGGGATTTTTAAATTTTGTTCGTTATATTTGCATGTACGCGATTCGCGAACAGATTAAATTTGCGAACAAATGGAGAAGCAAAGAATTGTCGATATTGCACTGAATCACCTGAAAGAAGCCATAGGGTTGGCTTACAGGTATGAGTTTTTGCATCAAAAAACAGGAAAAACATTATTTGACTGCAAAGTGGTTCTTGATTTTGATGGCAAAGACAGGGAGTACTTTTGTATTGTCAGAAAGGAAATCCGGGAGCATCAGATTGCAAAATTGCAGGAATTGGTCACAGACAAAACCTTACTGATAGCTGAAAGAATATACCCAAAGATGAAAACGTTATTAAAAGCCTTCAATATCAATTTTTTGGATATGCAAGGTAATATCTACCTCAAAGATAACGGGGTGTTTTTATATATTGACCAGCAGCAAAAGAAAACCGAACAAGCAAAAACAAATAACCTTTTTACACCCGCCGGATTAAAAGTTGTATTTAATATACTGCTGAAACCGGCCTTAATAAACCAAACCTACCGGGAAATTGCCGGGGAGACGGGTGTGGCGCTCGATACAATCAACAAGACATTTACTACTTTGGAGCAAAAAAAGTATCTCCTGCGCATTGATAATAAAAAACGTAAACTGCAAAACAAAAAAAAGTTATTGGATAATTGGATTACCAATTATAACGATGTATTGCGTGAAAAACTTTTTCTGGGAAGATACCGGTTTGCAAACCATAAAAATGAGTGGCATCAACTTAAATTAAATACTCCTCAAACACAGTGGGGCGGCGAACCTGCTGCCAATATACTGACAAACTACATACAAACCGGGGAGTTTTACATTTATACGCAGGAAGAAGTTCCGGGAGTCATGAAACAATTGGGAATTGTACCCGATCAGGCAGGAAATATTTTATTGTACAAAAAGTTTTGGACAAATCATGATCAGCAAAATATTGTTCCTGCAATATTAGTGTATGCAGATTTATTAAATACAGGTGAACCGAGAAACCTGGAAACAGCAAATATTTTATACAATGAGACCATCAAGGATAAATTTGAATGAAATATAAGAATTGCAGATGTTTACTAATTATTTTGAATGAGCTTTGCTATATTTGGGATTGGGTAATATGATTGAGCTCATAACAGCTATCTATATGAACCGAGCCATGACAATAAGTTTGACACACAAACGCATGATTATAATAAAACTAAAACCCATGTGTGGAATTGATTTGATTCATCATGGCGAGCTCCATCCGATAACTAAAATCAAAATTATAAACGGATGAAAAATATTATAATCTACAATACCGCCGACGGTAAAGCTTCCGTTTCTCTTTATGCAAAAGACGGAAGTGTTTGGATGAATCAAAACCAGTTGGCAGAACTTTTTGACACCTCTAAACAAAATATTGGTCAGCATGTATCTAATGTATTGAAAGAGGGTGAGTTGCAAGAAGATTCAGTTGTAAAGAATTACTTTACAACTGCTGCTGACGGTAAAAAATACGAAGTTACCTTTTATAGCCTGGATATGATTTTGGCTATCGGATTCCGTGTACGAAGCAAACGGGGCACGCAATTCCGAATCTGGGCTAATCGAAACCTGAAAGAATACATGGTTAAAGGCTTTGTAATGGACGACGAACGCATGAAAAATCCTGATGGCAGACCTGACTATTTTGATGAGTTGCTTGAACGGATTCGGGATATCCGGGCATCAGAAAAGAGGTTTTACCAAAAGGTGCGTGACTTGTTTGCCCTAAGCAGCGACTACGACCCTACCGACAAAGCCACCCAGATGTTTTTTGCTGAAACTCAAAATAAATTACTCTACGCAGTAACTGGAAAAACAGCGGCCGAAATTATTGTTTCCCGTGCTGATGCAAAAAAACCGAATATGGCATTGACTTCCTGGAAAGGCGGTATTGTGCGCAAACAAGACATATTTATTGCCAAAAACTATCTGACAGAAGATGAAATAGATACTTTGAACAGGTTAGTGGTAATATTTTTGGAAAGTGCTGAGTTAAGGGCAAAAAACCGTTTGGATGTTAACATGAAGTTTTGGTACGAGAATGTGGATAAAATCCTTGAATTTCAAGATAAAAATATACTACGCAACGCCGGATTGGTTAGTAATAAACAAATGGAAGCCAAAGTGCGTGAATTATACGCTGAGTTTGATCAAAGGCGTAAAGCATACGAAGCTCTGGAAGCAGACAAGCAGGATGCAGAAGAGTTACGGCAATTAGAAGAAAAGATAAAGAAAAACAAGAGCTAACAATACTTACGGATAAACATTTTTTCTTCTGTAAAGAAATATTTTTACAACTATTTTACAATTTTCGGTGATTTGATGTAATGTTAATCATCTGTATACTAGCTGTTATAGCTAATTGGAATACATTCCGTATCGAAATAGTTGATTTTCAGAATTTTAAACCCGGCATATTGATGTGATAAATATCCCATCCACCATATTCACTTGGCTTGAGTTTAAAAAGACCTATTCCTTGAAAAGCAAACGATTCTGAATTATTGTTATACCTTCCTTTATAATGGATATTAAAATCAACGTGTGCATCTGTTTCTTCTTTATTAATGGTAATTTTTAGTATTTCGTTGGAGGTAATCTCAAAATAGTCGAAAGAATTTAAAAAGTTGTTGATTTTTTGAATTACATCCTTTTCATCGACTGGCTGATTTATCGCATTTTTGTGGTTTTTTGTGTCAACATAAGTCAAGTCATACCCCTTACCATCAATACTTGTATGCTTATTCAACGTTGAACTAAAAAAACTATCATAGGCCATTTCAACATCGAATTTAGCATTGGGATGGAATTCTTCGTATATGAAATTGGTTGACATGCCGGGGATATGCATATTATCAATTTCGTAAACAAAAAGTTCTTCGGTTATAAAACGATAGAGCTCTTTATCATCTACCTCACAAAAAGTATCCAGGTAAATATTATTTTCGCTCATTACAGCGAATACTCGTTCAAGTTCTGTAGAAATTTCGTTAGGGTTTAACTCGTTTATCTTTTGATAGGCAGGTTGACCAATGTACTCCCAAATGCTGATTTGTTCTGTAGTGCTGTTGAATTGCTTTTCGAATTCATCAATATAATTTAACCATTGATTTTCCAATTCTGGCGAAATGTTGCTTTCACCCCTAAAGTCTGCCCCATACTTCTTTTGCAATTCTTTCTTCTTAAGTTCATTATCAATTTTCTGATTCAAGTCCTTGTTTTTTTCTTTGTTCATGACAGATAGTTTTTCAGTGAAATTCTAATTGTTATTAATATGCTTGAATATTGAAGCTAGGTAATAAAAATATTAAAAAAAATGAATTTGACCTGGTTCATGTTTTAAAATCCGATTTTAGAAGTTTTATAGAAAATTACCAAAATCGAACCTTATTATATCTATTATTTGGGTGCACGAATAAGTATTGCCCTTGAATTATAAGAATTGCCGGTGTTTACTAATTATTTTGATGATTTGTTGGAACATAATCTAAAATACCCGTTTTTGAAACCCATTTAAATATCAAGCAATCGAATTCTTTTTTCCAATAACAAATTATAATCTTCTTTTAGGGCTTTCGACAGAAAAGATTTATTAATGAGATTAAACCATTCGGGTATTGCCATGGCTAATTCGTTCAGCACTTTATTGATTACAGTTTCATTGAGATTTAATCGTTCAAAACCCAAGTAGTTTATTAAAACATGCCTTGTAAAATTCTTTTTTTTGCCTTTTAGCATTAATGCAGATTCTTCCGCATCCTTGCCAATAATAATGGTGGTGTTTAAAAAATCGTAAGCCGGACTTAATTCAATTTTATCATGCTGCGTTATTACTGAATAATTTTTGAGGTGCATATCTTCATTTCCAACCAAAAAGTTAAACAAAAAACGTTTAAAGAACTCAATTTTCTCCACCTGCGGAAAGGTACAGTATTCATCCATTATTTTAATAAGCTTCTCAATGGAAAAATCATATTTGGTTGATCTTTTAGCTTCTGCCAACTGGGCGAAATCTTCAACCGGTATTTTTTTGTTTCTGCCCGCTCTGTCATATCTTTTAATAAAATAAGACAGGGTTCCGTCTTTTGAATACACCAATCCATGCATAGGAGTCTCAATTCCACATTTTGATGCCATTTTCATGGTTAAGTCTTCATTCTCGGGCAATTGCGGATATGCGAAATGCTGCGGTTTTATGATAAATTTGCCATTAATATCTACAATTTCAAATTTAGATTGCTGAATGCTTAAAACAGCACTCAACTTAGGTTGCACACCTTGTATAGACATTTTAGTCGCACGTTTTGCTGCCTCATGTCTTTGTTCTTCAGCGGAATAATCTAAATCTTTTAGGTCTGTAAGATTGCGTGAAATATATTTCAACCCCTTTTGGGAGTATTTCGCTTCACAGTTTTCATACGTAACCGGACATTTGTTCATGGCATCTCCTCCACACTTACAGCACCAACTAAATCGGCTCCGGTTGCAATTAATTGACTGAAATAATCGTCTTTGTCTATTTTTTTAAATCTCAATAAACCGTCTAATTGTATACCTTCAGGTAACAGGCCATCAAAAAATGGCGGGAAAGAAATAAAACTGAACTCTTTTAATTCAACCGGCATGGTTAGCGAAACGGGCTCACCCTGGTAACTGGTATCGTAGTTGAACTTATACTTTTTATTTTGCTCAATCTCGGTTAAATAACCTGCCAGCTTTTTATGCATGTATACTTTAGCTGTTCTCATGTTCTGCATTATATTTATTCATTAACGGACTATTCAGTTCTATGCTAATATTCAATGCATTCAGTACATTCAGAATGGATTTAAACTGCACGGTTTCTTTTCCTTTTTCAATATCAAATATTACGGTTTTGCCCACACCCGCTATATCGGCTAAAGATTTTTGGCTTAAACCGGCTTTTTTTCTGTGATATTTGATAATATCACTTAATTTTTGTATCGATTTCATGCCAGATTACTGTTTAGGCGGTAAAATTATATGTTTTTGTTCAATTTTCCAACATTTTAGATATAAATCTCACTTTTTTACTGCCAAGACAGTAAAAATAGTTTTTTTATGAGTTGATTTGTGAAAAAAACATAGGGATACGGAGAGATTTACTGCTAGAGCGGTAAAAATACACTAAAAATCTATTTGCTTTTGTTCGCGATTCGCGAACAGTGCAAAAAAACGAACTCACGTAAATTATTTTGAATGAGCTTTGCTATATTTGGGGCGGGTAATATGATTGAGGTCCCAACAGCTATCAAAAAGTAAATCCAAATTTGAAAATATGAACGAATTTGAAGAAAACAAACCGGAAAATCTGCCGATTTATAAAAAAGGACGGGAGATTTATGAAACAGTAAAAGAAATTTCGGATTTAATACCGGAAGAAAACGAAATTTTGCAGGATATTAAAATGCAAATGTTATCAGATGCAGCTACGCTTACAGTGAAAGTTGCCGGCGCTGAAGGCGGCGATTTGTATGACATTAGAATGCAAAATGCCGCTTTAATCCGTAAGGCTGCACTGGATTTAATGGTACAAAACCATTCGCTGGAAGCATTTGGATTTGAGTATGTTGAGTATTTCGACATAGTGCGCAAATTAATAGAAGAATACCGGTTATTGTTCATCGACTGGGTGGAAAGTTTCGACAAATGGAACTATGTAATCGACCGCTGGGGATTGTTCAATCCGCCGGGCGTTGGCCCGCACGATAAAGACCCGGACGATGATATTCCCTTCGATCCTGACAATGAAATTTGAGAATTGGCAGGTTTACATCAAGACTTTTTATTGAGGTTTTGTATATTTGAAAGAATAAAAATATGCAGCCATCACTCAAAACTGCAATCTCTACAATTTTGATTATTAGAACATAAAAACAACACTATGCCGCAAGAAGCCGATCATTTATACCAATACCAAATTTCCTACGAACCCTTTCAGGCCGACGATGGTTATGTGGTTCCTGATGAATTAAAGAAAAGGCTACCCGAAATACACGAACTTGCCTTAAAAGGCAGAAAATCAAGCCTTCCAAAATTTGAAAAGCTTATCAAGCGTTTCCCTAACGTGCCACAGCTTAAAAATTATCTTATAATTTTGTTGAAGAAAATGGGGGAAATGGAAAAGGCCGATGCGTATAACCGTAAGATTTATGAGCAATTCCCCGAATATTTATTTGCCAAATTAAATATTGCAGCTGAATATCTGCAAAACGAAATGTATGAAAAAGTGCGTGAAATACTTGGAGAAGAACTCGAGTTACAAGCACTCTACCCGGAGCGCAAGTTGTTTCATATCAGTGAAGTCGGAGCTTTTTTTGAAATTGTTATTCGATATTTTGCCGGAATCGGGGAGATTGAGGAAGCAGAAAAACGTTTCGAAATATTAACAGACCTCTACCCTGATTACCCAAATATTGAATTAATTGAGCAGTTTCTGTTTATTAAGCGCATCGACGCCAACCGGAACCGCTTTATAAATACTGAAGAAATAATCACTGTAGAAACTAAAAATGTTAACTCTCCCGATACTGCAACAACAGCACCGGACTTCCATCATCCTGAAATTCAATGGCTCTATGAAGAAGATATCTTTATTGATGGTGAAAAGTTGGCACAACTCCTTCAATTACCGCGCAAAACACTGATTAAAGACCTGGAAAATGTTTTATTGGATAGCATACAACGTTTTCATTATTACGAGGAATTAATATACGAAGCAGAGGTGACAAGTGAAGAAAACAGCACGTTCCCAATGCACGCCTTCTTTCTTTTGGGCGAATTACGGGCCAAAGAAAGTGCTGAGGTTATTTGGGAGGCAATGCGACAACACAACGATTATTACGACCTGTTTTTTGGCGATGTATACCTCGAATGTATGTGGGAGCCACTTTACAAAGTGTTTCATGATGATTTTGAAGCTCTTAGCCAATTTGTGAAGGAACCGGGAGTTATTTCATACAGCAAAAGCTCGGTTATGGATGTCGTTTTACAAGTTGCCCTGCATGACCCCAAACGCAAGCCGGAAGCCGAAAAGTGGTTCATCGACATACTTGACTTTTTCAATAATTCTACGTTGGAAGATAATATTATAGACAGCGAAACCACCGGATTCTTAGTTTGGACATTACTAAGCCTCGAACTACCCTATATTCCGCCCACAGTAAAAGAACTTTATGACAAAGGATGGGTAGAAATTTCAATGCTTGGCGATTATGCTGATGTTGAAAAACTTTGGTTTGAAAGAGAACCACAAAAGAAACGAATGTTATTGTCTACAGTAGATAGATACAAGGATATCATTGAAAATTGGCATTGGGGAGGCGAGGAAGAGGCAGTTGATGATTTTGATTTGGAAAATGATATTCTCGATCAAGAACCGGAAGAAAGTGAATTTTTGGGCGACCCTGCCTTTGATGAATACGAAACCTCATTAACAGACCAGCAATCCTATAAAACTTCTCAAAAAATTGGAAGAAACGATCCATGCCCTTGTGGCAGTGGGAAGAAATATAAAAAATGTTGCATGAATAAAAATTGATCAAACAAACCCCTACGCATAATCTGCCCAAGAACTTTTATCGTTATAATCTTCAACAGGACCGACCTGTGTGCTGTAATGAAAAGAGTTGACAAGACCGGACACCTCCTGCTTAATCATGTCGATGCTGTTGTTTACCAAATCGTTGCGAAAGCCTTTGTTCCCAAGGGCAGCTACATAATCGGCCGACACAATGCGGCTCAGGATTTTACCAAGGCCCACCTGCTTACGTTGTGGTAAATTTTCGTCGACTGTAAAATCTGTCAGCTCCTTAAAATGTGATGATGTGCGTTGGGTCAGATCGTAGTTTCTCAGAAAAGACGCAAAATTCATATTTTTCAATCGGTGCATTTGCTTTGTCACCATTTCAGTTATTTGTGTGTAAAGCATTTCGTTAGAGCCTTCGAAAACCTGGAAAGGCCGCGAATCAATTATCCCTCTTATGGCTATGCTCTCTGTCTTATATCCGTTGGCGCCTAAAAGTTGCGTAAGCGTTTGCGCTGCTTCGTGCATAATTTCTGTAACATAAGTCTTCATTGTATTAGCCTCTACTGTGGCGCCTGTAAGGTTATGTGCAATGCCGCTGGCTTCACTGCTTCGCGAACACATTGCAGAGCTTATGGTAAATGCGTTTTGAATGCGGGCAACCTGTTGCTTAACCTGATCCAGTGCAATTAATGGCTTGCCGCGAATAAAGCGGTGCTGCGTGTGATGCAGGGCATCATCGAGCATGCGGCGAATGAAGCCCATGGCCATACCCGGAAACTGAAACCGGCTCCGGTGCAACAAATCCATGGTAAGTTTTAAGCCGGTGGTCTCGGGTTCAAGTTTTTGATCTTCGGGAACATGAATATCTACAATATTTTTGCCGTAAGGAATCGGATACAGTCCCATATTGTTGTACACCTCATCTACAACAATATGCTGTTCAGGCTTTTGGGTATCGACTATAAAAAAATCAATATCACGGGCGAGATCTCCGTCGGGGAGTTGCCGGCGCGATGTCATTAACCAGTAATCGGCCATTCCAGTGAGGCCCTGCCAGTGTTTCACGCCTTTGATATGAAATTTCGAACCTTCATGCTGATTGAACGTTTGCATGTTCAATGCATCACTTCCATATCCGGGTTCGGTAATCATCAGCCCGCCCATATTTTGCTTCTGCATAAAACGTTGAAAAATATCACCTTTGATGGTTTCTCGCGCATACTTGGCAACAGGCCCCAAAAACAGCCCCATATTGATGCCAAACAATAATGAAAGCGGTAAGGATTCATAAGATGCCACATCCATAAGGGTCAATAATTCCCGGGCCTCGCCGCCCCTGCCGCCATATTTTTTGGGAATGGCGACTGAAAATGGGTTGATTGCCATAATATCGCGCAATACGGTTGCCGGAAAGCCACGATGATGTATAAACTTTTTGATATCATCCCGCTCATAAAAAACACTTCTTAAAGTTTCCTTAAACGAGTTGATAAAATCTGCAAAAGGAAGCATTTTTTCTGTGTTGTAATCAGTCATAAATTATAAAGTTCTATGTTCTACAGGTCTCCTCCATTTTCTTTCCCCCCTCTAAATATTAATGGTGAAAGAAAAAAGTTTCATTAACCTAACAAATTATCCTTTAGTATGTTTGCATGCATTTTAAATTATAATAAGCTATGAATTAATGCCGGCAAATGATTTTTTGGCAGAAAACCGGTTCTGTCACTTACAATATATTGGATTGTAAAAAAGCCATTGCCCCTTAAGACAATGGCTTTAAAATGAGATAATCGAAACAGATAATTTCTGTCAAAAAAGAGATGCTTAGTTTCCTATATCTCCATTGGCATTCCCGTTAAAAGTATTACTTACAAGGGTTGGAGATGAATTATCGTTATAAATTCCCCATCCGGCCGAGTAAGAAATAATGCAGTTGCTAATTGTTGGTTCGCCTGAGGATACGTTTTCAAGGTTAATATTGCCATTATTATAGGTTGAAGCATACCCTCCGCCATAGGATAAGTTGCAATAATTGAGTAAGGAGCCATTCATGGTATTCGATTCAAAGAATATACCATCCCAATCACCGGGTTGCTCTCCTCCTGAAGGGGCTGCTGTGGTAAACGTGATGGGCAGGGCTGATGTACCATTGGCGATAAGTTTACCAAATTCTGAGGCTCCTACATTAATTTCGGAACCCTGTGTAAATTTCACAGTGCTGCCGGCTTGTATTTCAAGAGTAGCACCCGATACTGACTGAATGCTTAGTGAGCCATCTATTACATAAGCGGCATCTTGTGCGAGCCATATTTCGCTGGTGTGCTCAAAACCATCTCCATGTACTAAAATGCCAGGATTATCTTCTCCATAAGTATTGCCTGTTCCTAAGGTGTGGGCCCAGTTACCATATATCTGCATTACATAATTGTCAACATCGTGGATATTATTATTGGTGAATGATGTGAATTTACCGGCATCGTTGAGGGTTATACCGTAAGTTGCTGATATTCTTATTTCTGTATTGTCAATAGATACAGCAGATCCATCAATATCAACAGCTCCCACATAGGAAGCGTAGCCGCCTGCGGCTTCTACAATGCAGTATGCTAATTCGCTGTTAACAGCTCCACTTCCAAAACTGATAAAATCCCATTGTCCGCCTTCTTTCTGAGCTGATGTTGATGTGAAAAGAATAGGCAAGCCTTCTGTACCTATAGCTTTCAATGTGCCATAACCACTATTGCCAATATTCAGTTCTGAACCACCAGTAAATTGAATTATATTTCCGGCTTCTATTTTAAGACTTGCTCCACCATCTGATTCGATGTTAAGATTACCATCAATTGTGTATGGTGCAGTTTGAAATCTCCAGGTGCCTTCGGTTTGTGAGTAAGTACCTCCATTTACCAAAATACCACTGCCATCAATAATATTGCCTGTGCCGATGGTGTGTGCAGCATTTCCTTCAACAAAAATATCATAGCTATCGTTGTCCATCAGGGTGTTGTTTGTGAAACTTGTAAATGCAGAGCCATCTTCGCAAACTACCCCATAAACAGCAGAATTGGTTATTGTGCAATGGTCCACGCTCACCGAAGGCCCCTCTAACCATAAAGCACCGCCATAGCTAGATGCATAACCACCACCGTATTCAATTGTACAATATTTAAACGCACTTGTACCTGTGGCAGAAGATGAAAAATTTATGTAATCCCAACTACCGGCTGAAGGTGAATTTGATATGCTTGTAAATGTTATCATTTCACTGGCTGTTCCTATTGCTGTTAATGCAGAATTAGCTCCTGTTACGGAAATCTTTGCACCATCCTCAAATTTAATAATTGTACCCGGTTCAATAATGAGATGTCCGCCTTCTTCTATCTGAAGCGTACCTTCAATAATGTAGGTTCCGCTCTGCCATGTAACATTGGTAGTAATGTTTTCGCTGATGTATTCCACAATTGTTTCCTCATCTACTTCCTCTTCCGGGTCATCGCAAGAATACATAATCGCTGCGACAAAAGCCAGCATAGATAATAATAAAATATTTTTTTTCATAATTGGTGATTTTTGTTAAAGAATTATGGTTTTGATATTTCGAAAATTAAGCAAATTTTAATCATAAACCTATTATAAAATTAGGAATAACAATAATTTAACCAACTCATATTCATTTTACTAAAAACAAGCAGTACTTCTGTTTTGTTAGTAGTCAATAAATTATAAAGTGCTCTATTCAGTATCTACGTCTCTCGATTAACTATAGTTCCTCATTTATTAATGGGAAATGAAAATAAAAGCTACAAATTATATTTGTGCCAGATTCAGTAAAATTGTTATTTTAGGTTTATTTTTACACTATGCTTCGACTCCTCATCATACTGGTATCTTTCTTGGCGCCTTTTCAAAGCTTCCAAAGCAAAAAGGTTGCTAAACCCGGAGTGCTTGTTAACGAGGAAAGCGGGGCAAACAATATTGTTATTCCACTGAAACGCGCCGGCAATCTAATTTTGATTGATGGAAAAGTGGATGGACAATCAGGTACGTTTATTCTGGATACCGGAGCTCCCGGGTTGGTACTCAATTCGACTTATTTTCGCGAAACACAGCCTGCCCAAGGCGGTCTGGGACAAGGAATTACAGGCGCACGCATGGAAAGACACACAAAACACGTCGATAATTTTTCCTTTGCCGACTTGGTTTTTGAAGACATAAAAGCCGATGTTTTGAACCTCGGGCACCTTGAAAACACACGAAAAATTAAAATTTTGGGGCTCATCGGCACAGCATTTATCCGCGATTATGAAGTTGTTATCGACATCAATCAACAATCATTGCGCATGTACAGGGTAAACCGAAAAGGCGAATATTTTGCCCCCTGCCCCGAAAAAACAAAATTTACTATTCATCACGACATTAAATTTATCAATGATGTAATTATTACAAAAATCCCGGTGGGAGGAAAAAATGTAAACTTTTGCATTGACACTGGAGCTGAGCATAATGTACTGGATTTCAACAACCACAAGAAAGTAATGAAAACAATTTCCATTACCAGCCGTAGAAAATTGAAGGGAGCAAATAGTAAAACCATTGAAGTATTGTACGGCGTAATGAATGAGTTTTCCATTGCAGGGCAGCGTTTCCCGCTCATGCAGGTAGTTTTGTTGGATTTGAGTTCTATGCGGTCGGGGTATGACGTTTTTATTAAAGGCATGCTGGGGTATGATTTTTTTAAACAGGGAATTGTTCGTATTAATACACGAAAACAAATAATGAGCATTGCCTTAAATTAGGTTCAACTATGGAAAAAATAAAAACATTGATAGTAGTGTTCGTAAGCCTTTGGGCAATGCATGCAACTGCTCAAAACTTACCGGCAGATGTTTGCACAGTAAAAAATGGCGATTTAGTATTCAACATTGATTTAAGGTGGGATGCATCGCAACAAAAACAGTTAATTAAGACTTACGATCTCGATAGTACAATGGTTGCCGGTGTATTTGCCGGCAAACGTTCATTCAAAGTAGATGGAGAACTGTGGGAAGCACGAAAAAAAGGCCGTAACTACGTAATTTTGCAAAAGCCCGTACAACGCCAGCCGGCATTTGGCGAAATGCTTCTGAAATTTCTATACGATCAGGAAAAAATCGGAGACCGGCCCGGGTATATCGATGGCCCGGTTCATTTTGGATTCAACAAATTTGTACGACAATCAGTAAAATTTGGCAAAGAAGATTCAGTTCAATTTACGCTATTCGATCACAGAGATGCAAAGGAAGTTTACCTTTCCGGCTCTTTTAATAACTGGCAAACCAATGAATTGCCGCTCAAACAAATCGAAAAAGGCTGGAAAACAACCATAAAGGCCGAGCCGGGCAAATATTACTATAAGTTCATAGCAGACGGACGCTGGATGCCCGATCCGGACAACCTGCAAAAAGAATCGGATGGTGTAAATGATTACAATTCCGTAGTATTTGTACCAAACCATACATTCAAACTAAAAGGTTATCAATCAGCAGAAAATGTTTATGTAGCCGGGAGTTTCAATGGATGGAAACCCCATAATGCCCCAATGGATGTAACGCCGCAAGGATGGGAACTAAACGCTTTTGTTTCCTACGGAAAACACACCTATAAATTTGTAGTCGATGGTAAGTGGATATTAGATCCGGCAAACCCTGACAAAGCTGAAAATCAATATGGAACCGGCAACTCTGTGTTGAACATTGGAGAAAGTTACCAATTTGTTTTACCTGGTTTTCCGAATGCTACAAATGTATTTTTGGCCGGCTCATTTAATAACTGGAACCCGAATGAAATTCAAATGAGTAGAACAGATTCTGGATGGATAGCAGAATACTATTTTGGGCCGGGCAACTATGAATATAAATTTATTGTTGACGGGCAGTGGATGCTTGACCCGGACAACCCGAAAGTTGCGCATAGCGGCGGAGCCGATAATTCATTGCTTGTTTATAAACCTAACCATACTTTTGTATTGAAAGGTTTTGATGATGCCAGTCTGGTAATAGTTACAGGAACATTTAATGACTGGAGTCCATACGGTTACGAAATGATTTGGCGCAACAACCGCTGGGAACTTGATTTATATTTACCCAAAGGAAAAATTAGTTACAAGTTTATTGTTGATAACAATTGGATACCTGACCCGGCCAACCCGGTTTACGAAACCAATCAGCACGGTACGTACAATTCTGTTTTGTGGAAAGAGTAACGTCTGAAATCTTATTCTACTCCCCTACCAACTCCGTTTTTTTTTGCTTCGAAAAGTGCAACTGAAACCATAGAAATCATCCGTTCATCAACCAACAATTTGCAACATGAGTTCAAATTCAGCTATTCAATCCAATCACCGTTTTCGTTGACTTTGATTAGCAAAATATCATTGGCATCGGGGCTTACGCCGGAAGTGGAAAGGTTTCCGGCTATGAGAAATCCCCGATTATTGCCGGGCAGGCTCATAACAAATCGACCGCTGCTAATTCCTTTATCGCCATATTCATTTTGCATAAGCACCTGACCGTTAAATGTTGTACGCGCCATGAATATTTTTACGTTTTTTTCATCAACTTTTTGCTCACCCACAAACACTAGTTCATTTTCGTTATTCGTTATCATACTGTAAACCTTATTATTACCTGTCAGTTCTACAGTCGAATTTTGCTCTATATGGCCGGCTTCGTTAAGTTGCAAAATAAAAATACTATCAGCAACCTCGCCATCAGCGTCGATGTTGTTTCCAGCCACATAAATCGCATCATCTTTATAAATAACACCGGCGGCCTTTTCTGTAATACCTGTTTCCCCGTAGCTGTACGACCAAATCAAATTATCATTGTAAAGATATGAAAGCATCATGTTGGTGTGCACTACTTCATCATTAACAGAGCCACTTTCAGCCACACTCCCTGTGAGCACAATAGCGCCGTTATCATTCTCATAGAGATACATACGACCATTGAGCTCATTGAACAAACTATTAGCGGAAATAAGTTCTACTTCGGAGTCGCTATTCATCTCATAAATATAAATCGCATCCTGATTGTTATGATTTACGTGTACCATAAACTGATTTCCGGGCCTTTTTTTCAAAAATTTTATGTCTTTTACTGCATCAACATTAAGGTCGAATATGACAGAGTCGATAATTTCTCCTTCTTCTGAAAAATGGTAAACGATTCCTCTTTGCATTCCGGCTGTGTGTGGAAAATGACAGGCTGCAAAATATACTCCGTCTTTTATGCATACTCCATATCCACGTGTGTTAAATGTCTCACTGAGTGTTTTATCCCACTTAACCATACCCTGAGCATCCGTATAAATAAGCCAGCCTTCCTCTAAACCTTCGAGTTTTGTTCGGTAGCCTGCTAAAGCAATATCCTCACTTTCAACCACATCCACATCAGAAAGATGATCGTTGAAATAATCACCATAAATCTTCATAAAGTATTGCAACTCTACGGGTTGATCTACTGTGGTTTTTTCACAGCTAAAAACCAAAGAAACAATACTCAAAAACAAAACAACTCTTTTCATTCTTACACTTTTATATTGATTATCAATTAATTACCCTCCCATTCGGTATAGAGTGGAAATTCCATCCACGGAAAATGAATCATGCTGTACCCCCAGGGCAATTTTTCCAACAAAATATCGTATACCTTTTTCTCAACTACCAGTTTCCAACCGTTGGCTTCGCGTTTCAGGCTTCCTTCGCGCATTAAAAAAGATGTCCGCAAGCCGTCGGCACTGGTGTTTTTCAGCGTTTTCCAGTTCTGCACTAACGCAGTAAGCAATCCGTTGCAGACTTCTTTCTCCTCGTCTGTCAGTTCTACCGGGTTTTTAATGGGAACACCCAATGGAATACCGCATAAAATCTTATTTAGCGTCAGTTCAAACTCCTCAGGCTCTTCATTTTTGTTAGCCAAATACTGAAGCAGGTAAACAGCTTTTTCTTTGGCTTCGTCTGACTTGAATTCTTTGCCTTCGAGCAAGTCGAAACGCGAAAAAAGCCGCTTCAAATATGGGTTTAGCAAGACTAAACCTGCATTTTGCACAAAAACAGGCTCCCCCGACCCCAAATCCAGCGATTCATATTTACGTTTGGCAGCCTCTTCTGCTTCTTTTATCTCTTCAGCAAGACTGACAAATTTCAACTGATAGGCCTTTACCATTTTCCGCACATAATCCAATTGCTGCGAATTGAATTGCTCAAGTAGCGGATTTATTTTTTTGTGGGGTATAGCAGCCAACATTGCAGCTGTTTCGTAATAATGATTTTTTGCGCTTTTCGCAATCAACCGGAAAATATTATCGGCAACCCGTTTTCGCTCCTGACTTGTCGGATATCTTTCGTCATGAAAATCCAGTATTTGTGCTGCTATATGATCAATCAGGTGTGCATCAGGAATGTCTTTTACCAAGCTTGCTTCATGTGCTTCATCTTCTTGATTTTTAAGTAAAGAAACATCGTCGGATGACTTTGACTCTTTTTCGGCAATCTCGTTTGTGCGAGCATCTTCTTCTTTTGTTGATTTAGATACCGTGGTCGCTTGCTCCTTCTCATCAGATTCGCCGGCATGCCTGCTGCTTTTCAAAGCTTTTTCTTTTTCATCCGTTTCGGCCGGCATATTTTGAGCTTTATCTGCTTTTAGTGCTTCTTGCTTTTGTGATATCGATTCAGCTGTTTGATCTGTTTGTGTATCGCCTTTCGTTTTTTGCTCATCTCGACCAGAATCTTTGCGTTCGTCATTTCCGGGACTAACTTCCTCTAAATCAGCAGCGCCGACTCCATCCACAGTTTCCGCTTTGCGATCAGGTTGATCACCGGGCTCCTCTCCTTGTGCAACCTCCTCTTTTTCTGATGGTTCTTCCGTAGTATCGGCATTTTTTGGTGTCAAACTATTTTCGTCTGATTCTGAAAAAGTTTCGCTGAATTTCTGCTCACCTGAATTTATATCTCGCGGCTTATCATCTTCCTGTTTTGGGTTGATATCTGAGGAAGAGACATCTCCGGACTGCTCTTCTTCAGTATCAAAACCCTGTTTGTCTGGTTTAAATTGCGGCTCTTCTTTAAGCGTCTTTTCAGTTGCTGTCTTACTTGCCCCATATCCTTTATCGTCCTGATTTTCAGGTTCTTGCTCATCCCGTTTGCTATGTGGTGATGAGTCCTCATTTTTCATTTCCGATTCGGCATCTAAATAATGAGAAGCTATATCTTTTTCGTTAAGCCAGCCATTTTGCAAAAACGTCTGTCTGATTTGCATTAACTGCTTGCATTGCTGTACCGGCAAAGTTTTAAATACGCGTGAAATTATTAGTTCGCGCATAAAAAACTCAGATGTTTTGAGCCAACTGACCAATTCTTCGCGGTGTTCTTCAGAAAAATACTTTACGATTGTTTCCTGCAATTTTTCTTTCCCATTTTGAGCAATCTCCGGCCACGGAAAAAAGCCGGTACTAAAAAAACCGGTCATCAGTGCATATTCATACCTAATTTTTTCGGGTATTTCAATATCCAAAATGCGTTTAACAGCTTGCTTGTAAAAGTTCAATATTTCTTCTCCCAAATGGTACTGAATCCACCAGCCAACAATAAAAACATTGGACATTCCTACATATTCCTCAACAGCCTGAAGCGCTGAGTCGGCATCTGTTTTGATAAACTCACGGAATATTTTCGACAACTCTGCATCGGGCTCTGCATATAGCTTCCGAAATGGTTGCACACTGCTCAATAAAAACAACCTCCAATATGAACCGGCAATGGAAAACGTTTTTGATTCTTTTTCAAAAGGAACCTCACCTTTAGTTTCTTCGGATTCTTCTTCCAAATATTTTTCTTCCGAATATGCCTCTTCATGTTTTCCGGAAAGGTCTGCCTGATGTCCTGGATGCGTAACAATTTCATTACCAAAATAGTGCGAAACTTCTTTTGTAATGGCAGCTTCTATTTCTTCAATTTTACTAATGTCTGAGCCGCGATTATTAAGCACTTCGGCAGCTACGGCACTTACAACAGATTCTATTTGAGAATAATCGGCAAGTTGATAAACCGATTCAATTTTTGCGGTTAATTGCTGAATTATTTGAAAAAAACGGTTCTGCAGATCATGCTTCTGCTTAGCAGATAGCTGCTTCGCTGTTTCTTCCCGAATAGCATTTTCTATACGATAAAAATCCGGTTGCAAAGTTGATTTAACTTTAGTTCCGGTCAAATAATCAATGTAATACCTTTTTACACCGGGAATAACTTTATCGGCCAGCGGGCGCTTTACCGAACTTTTCATTATAGATGCGATGACTTGTGGAATCCATTTTGAAGGTTCAATTTGCTTTTTCTGCTCCAAAAATTGCATGCAATCATGCACTAAATCTTCAACAGACTGATCGCCACGGGACTTTCCATCTCTGATTATCACTTCGAGAAAAAACTCCTTTACGTAGGTTTCCAAATAACTTTTCCCGGCATTATCTGCCGATGAAATTCGCTGTATAGCTTCTTGCAGAACCGATTGGACAGCCACGGCTCGTTGTGCAACAATTCCGGCTTTGCCCCAACTGGTTAGCACTTTTAATTCATTATCTCCAAGCAGGTTAACCAAACGTCGCTTTCCGTTCGTAGAATTCATTACTTCTGTAAGTTGTTCTTCTAAAACAGAATGATTGCTTTCTATGAGCTTGGTAAAGACCTCCTGGATACTCCTTGTTCCAATTAACTCCTGCAAAAACCAGGGTATATTGCCATATTTCATAAAATAAACAACTCCTTCAATGATCCGCATTTCCGCATCAACTACATCGACTTCGCCCAATCCATCAATATGATAATTATTGTTGCGAAGGCCGGAGAATATTGTATCGAGTTTGCGTTCAAAAATCTGAGGAAGTTTTTCTGCGATTTTTTCCCTGGGAATAGCTCCCAGATTCAAATTTATGGAAGATATTTTTATCCATTTTTCTTTGTCAACACAATCGCAATAACGTTCCAATATTTCAGGAAATTTATATTTGATGATTCGTGAAACCACCTCCTGGGTCTCTTTTACCGCATCAACTTCATCATAGTTTGCACTAACCTGAAACCGACTAACAATATGCTGACTCCCTTCAAACTTCATAACATCTGAACATCACTCCTACAATTCACTTCTGCTGTAAAGAAATTTAGCCAAATCGGCGCTACCCGTTTCATTTGAATAATCGGCAGCTTCGCTCTCGAGCAATTGCTTGCTTTTCCATTTAGCATAAAACTTTTCAAAAGTTTTCATGTCGCCTGGCGAAAGCCAGTGAATGTCGGCATAAACAGTTGCCGGCTTTTGCTCCCAAACTACATCTTTCACAATTGATCTGAACTCGGAATTATTAAATCGTGCGGTCCAACCGGGCAGCACCAAACTCACTTTATACGTATAGAAACTATCGGGAATGTCGGTTTCCCCTTCTTTGTACTGTATGTAAAATCCGGTTTTTGCATCAAAAGCACTTTCCTTGTCTTTATCGGCAAGAAACCGATACAGGTTTTCCATTTGCGAGTGTGTTTCTTCAACAGATTCTTTGGATTTAACGCTTATAAATGTCAAATCTGTATCGGGAATTTTAAAAACAATGTTCATATTGCGATTATCGTCAGCTTCAACGGAAAAATATTCGTAGGTGCTTATGCTTTCTTTTATCAGACTTAGTTTATCTTTTCGTTCGTTAATGGAATATTGCTTATTGCTTTTCAAAACATAATTACCGTGCTCATCTTTGATATAAATTCCATATTTTGGCTCCTGTGGCTGCGGACGTAACAGAATATTTTCTACCAAATGCAATCCTTCAGACTCAGTATTCATTTGAATCAACCTGCTTCGGAAAAGATTTACTGCCTGCAAAAGATCTTTTTCATTATTGAAACGAGCAATCAGTTTCCAGTTTTCTTTGTCGGTGGTTCGGTGTACCAGTGCCCATCCACCTTTATCATCTTGAGCGGGACCGGCTTTGTAGTTCATAAGTTCGATGCCTGAAACCATAAAATCGGAAGAAATTTGGTTTATCCGGAACGGCAAAACCGGTTCAATTAGTTTTTCATTTTCCGGCATTCCGACATCTTCCAGGTCTTCGTCATCAATAAAATCGAATGCAGCGTTTACCTGTTTCTGGGTTAAACCGGCGTGTTTGAGTTCCGCCGCATCATTCCACGCCTTCATTGCTGTAGAATTTGAGCCTGTGGTAATAAGTTTTACATTGAATCGTTCAAACACATCGAATAACGTGTCTCGCTTTTCAATGCTGATTTGCCCGTGCTTGCTCTCCTGCAAACCAAGTCCCAAAAGAATATTGAGTTTTTTCTCCAGACCTGTAGACTCCGTTTTTTCGGTATCAAAATAATCGTTCCCTGAAGCCCGGTTATAATTGATATGGGCGAGTTGCTGTAATAAAGCTGATTTACATTTTATTTGGAAACGTTTAAACTCCTGGTCGGTATAGTAGTAATTGAACTGACTGAGCGAGTATTTCGAATAGGATTCGCCATGTACCGCGAGCAAAAAATCGAGCATTCGATTCTTGCGGTCGATAAAATCATCGAAATATTCATTTAACTGCGTCAACCCTTTTTCGTAGTGTCGCGGGATATTGCCAAAATCAAGGTATGCATCGTTTATGCTTTCATTTTCAGTGGCATAAAAACGTTTTGCCTCCGGCACATTATCAAGCGGCTGACAAAAATACGTTGTGTCGAGTTTTTTATGAATAGACAATAAATCTTTGAAATGAGCGAGTTGCGATAAATAATTGGCCATAAACTGCTCAAAAATCATCAAATATCCTTTAAGTTGATTAGCCTGAGCCTTTCTTTTAACGGTTGGTTTATTGGGAATTCCCTCAGAACCTACGCCGTAAATGGCCGGGAAATGCTCCTGCACCGAAAAATACTCCTCGAAATTAAGATCCTGATGTACTTCCGGAATTTCGAATGTTGACCCGCTGATGCGATACGATTTCTTGTGCTCCGAAACCAATTCATTTAAAAACTTTCGGAAAGTACTGGCTTTAAAACCGTTGTATGCAAGATTCCCTTTGTAAAACTTAATTGAATAGTTCTCAGCATCTTTTATGGTTTCGCTATGTATAAATTTTGGAATTTTACCTCCAGGAATCACCAATTGGTTGTAATATTTATCCCCATCGAGCTCCAAATGCAGGTTTTTAACACTTACAACGCCTTCAACCTCCATTACAAGCTTCACGACATCGGAAACAACGATGGTTTCAGGTTGTGGAATTAGCTCTTCGCTTTGAATAAAACCGTGTTTAAGCCGCGGGCCGTCAAATATTTCATTGTAGTTTTTATCTTTATCGAGCAACTCTTCCAATGAATGAAACTTAACCTCCGGATTGATGTTTTGCTCCACGGCAAAAAAGATATTGGCCATTATCTGTCCCAGCTCATTGAGACCATCTGTTTCAATTTCTGCACAGATTTTTATCGGAAGCTGCTCCAAAATTTTGATGTCAAAAATATCCTCGCAAATATTTCGGTGTTGACTGAATATTTTCCGTATTTCCTTAATTATCCGTTGCTCCTCCTCTTCATTTCCGGCCAGCAAAGAAGTGTCAACGAGCACACGGTATAAACCATTGAATCCGCCTTCCTGCTCGTAGACGGGTTCGAGCCAAATATTTTTTATTTCCGGCACATTGTCGAGAAAAACCTTTCTTATATCGCTGTCTGACAACGGATTGTTTGTAAGAATTTCTTCAGGTTTAAAAAACGGCAAATCGCCTTTCCCTTCCCGAAAAAGCAGTTGCTCAATGTCATAACCTGTTCGAAAAGAGAGTTCTGTTAAAGCGTAGCAAAGCTGCTCAAGAATTGTTACACCCGGATCGTGGATGTTAAAATCTGTCCAAAATTCACCTGTGAGTTCCTGAATAATTTTAATTCCTTCAGTTCTCAAATGATGAAAATCCATTGAGGGGTCAACCTGTTTGTTTTTATCGAGAAATCCTGCCTGGTTCATTTCAAATAAATTACTTGTTTTATTACCAATACTTCATGCCTCATTAAGGCTATTTTTCATCTAGGAAACAATCATCCATAAACTGATCCTGCCACAATTTTTGAATATTGTAACATAGCGCTACATTATCGCCGTAATTCGATCGCGTTTTTATTTCTAAACTGTATTTATATGTTGAGCCTGTCCAGCGAAGCTTAATTTTATTGCCGCGAATACCATAACGGGCGTCTGTCTTTCTAATTTTGTTTTTAGATTTCCCATAAGCACTCATGGCAATTGCATGGATAAGTGCATATTTCCCGGTTTTCTTTTTCCCAACTCCGGCAACAACTTCAAGCACCTGACAGCCATTAATATTTTCTACAATTTTGTGCCATTTTCCATCGGCAGGAACTTTGCCTTTGTAGGCATTTCCTTGTCTTCCCGACATTGAAACAGTGCCATTTACATGCAAATCGGCCTCCGGGTTTTCTTTGTTGATGCCGACTTTACCATCTTCGCAAACATTAAGAACGCCATCGCCAACTTTGTTTGTAAATCGCAGGGCAGCATCGTTCTCATCCACTTCCATGCGCCAGACAGGACTTTTATCTTCAATCTTTTTATAAAAACTGATCAATTTCCTCGATTCACCAATAGGGGAAAGCATTAAGCCGTCTTCCATGGTTTTCGACATTCCATCATCAACCTTATTAATTGTGGAGTCGATTAAATCGTGAAAATGCCCTTCCGATGGCAATTGTCCTTTCCTGAAGTATCCTTTTAAACTTTTCCTGTTTTGTAATGGCATATTCTTATAAAAATATTGTTTTCAACTCAAACCAACAATCAAATTCCAATACACTACTCATTGATTATAAAATCATTACCAAGCTCCAGATAATCAATTCCCGCTTGCATGGAATCCTCATCCTGCTTATCGGAAAGAATGGTAAACTGATGCTGATCTGCCGGCACTAAAACTGACCAGGGCTTAGTTGCCTTGAGGCCTCCTTTTTCGCTGCCCTCTTCGGCTGTGTCTATCAACTCATAATTTCCGGTTATATTTCTGGCAGCCTGAACCATTGAAAAACTGGTGATATATTCCACATATTGCAAGGTGCGTAAGTACGTAATCACATCTGAACAATAAATTACCTTGTCCATTTGGGTGCCAACACTCATATTGCCAATGTTCCCGGATAAATATTTGTTGATATCTTCGTTCAGCTTTTGAATGTAATACCCATAGTTGTGGCTACCCGAAAATTTCACGGAACAAATAACGCGGATACGCTCATAACTTGGGTTGCGCACTTCGATACGACTAAACGGCGATGCATGTTCCTGCATGAATGATTTAATATCGTAAAGCAGTTCGCTGCTGGCTTTGGGTTCTTTGGAATTCAGCACTTTATCGGAGAACGGACTAACAACAATGAGTACATTTCCCGGTGCACTTAAGTTATTGCTTGTCATGTTGGGCAGGCAAACAGCCTTTTCAATCTGATTGAATTTGTCGAGAATCAATCTTTCGTAATCCCACGTGGTAATTGCCCTTTTCCGATGTTTCATGCGCTCACCCGTTCTTGCCTGGAATGCATGCTCATTTTCATGCGAAATACCGCCAAAAGAAGGAAGAGGTTGCAATACAGAACGAATGCCTTTAATGCTCTTCACAGGTCGCTGAATACTGTAGCGCGGCATCGGCCTATCGAGGTAACCGGAACTGTACAACTCATCATTGCCGATTAGGGTAGCTTTAGCAACCTGTGATGCAACGCTCAGGTTACGGCTGGCAACTTCGATATTGTTTTTCACGCTCACTTTAAGCCAAAAATATTCGTTGCTCAACAGCGTATTTTCGCGATTTATATTTTCAGGCAACTGAATAATAATTATACCCGTCTTTAAAAAATTGTTTGTATCGTCGCGAAGAATATGCGAAGGTTTTAATGTATACCACCGATTGTTTGACAAATACGCCCATTCCATTTCGGGCGGCTCTTCTTCCGATGAAATATTGAACTCATCGAGCATTTCAAATAGCATGGATATTTCCTGTGGAGGCTGCACATCGGTTAATCCAAGATACAACTCACCCTGCACATTGTAGCCAGGGACAAAATGTACATTTTTAACAGCACTGTTCGGAAAAACCTTCTCAAAGCCATAAGGATGAATATGATATAGTTCACCATGCGGATTATGTTCTCCTGCCTTAAAGTTTTCTTTCATCGTTACCACGGTTGTACTTTCATAATCGAGCGAAATACTCCGGGCTTGCGGGGTGAAAGCCGGTCTGGGCAGTTCCTTCTTCGTTTTTCCTTTTAAAAACCCTGATTTTGAATTTTCCAACGTAATATCTGAAACAATGGCCGGGTATACATCGTGCCCAAAGGCATGCATGGGTGATACCAATTCGAATTTCATAAAGCCCCTTTTTGACATGGAGCCGTATTGTAGATGTTTATTGATTTCTTTAAAGTCGGCTCGTTGTGCAACCAAATCCATATCAATATTTTCAAAGGTTGATTGGCTGGCAAGCTTTGCTTTTATATTCGGAACCGGGTTTTGCGGATCATCTTGCGAACGAAATAATTTTACTTTCTGTTTTTCATCAGGTTGTTCGGGAATCCATTTTCCACCTTCCAACACGCTAATGGAAGCCTCATAAGCAGCATTATCAACATCAATTTTATAGTCTTTGTAGTAATCTTTAAATCCATGCGGATCCTGCGGAACCTGAAACCATTCAAGATTTATTTTCAGATCACTTAATTCCTTCTGAAACACTTCATTATTTCCAACAACAAGGAAAGAACCAACTTTTGGCACCGGCCCAAAAGGATAGAATGGCGAATTGGCATTTACTGCACCAACATTATTGTGCAGGGTCAGATTTTTCATGCCGCTTACGCGGGTTGAAATAATAACCTGCTCAATTTCCGCAGCGTTAAGTAATGAATAGGGATAAATGTACGATTCATTGTTCAGCGTGAGTCGCATTACAGGAAATGTTGATACAATCTGATTTCCGTGCAATTCATTATCAACAGGGACAATAGCCGGTTGAGATGACTGAACGTCAAACTTAATAAGCACACTGTTCGTTGGTTTCTCGATGGTAACAATATTGGTTTTAATATTCAGCCAGCCTTCTGCACCGGTAAGTTCAATTTGTAACGCATCCAGCAAACTTTTAGCAACTGCCTCTTTAAATGAGCACCCCAACTCTTTGGCAACCTGTTTAATTTTCACATTAACAGCATCAAACGATTCTTTCTTCAGTTGCACACGCACATTCAGCTCCCGTTTTCCTTCGCTCAACAACAAGGCCGGCGATGCAATGGCCATGCCGATGGCTGCCTGCTGCATAGTAAGGTCGTTTTCGCCAAGCCCTTCCTGGTCTTCGCCAAATGTCGGATAAGACATACGCTTATTGAGCGCAGGTTTTTCTGTCCACTTTATAATGGGTATTTCTGAATTATAAATATTATTGACCCGCTCTAATGTTTCACCATTAACATGCACTTGTCTTTTAGCTATAAAAACGTTGAGCATTTTATTAAGTCTGGCTTTATTGATAACAACCTCATCGTCGGTCTGATAAAAAATATTTCTGCCTTTGTTATCGGTTCCTGCAATAAACCGGGCATTTGCCGGAATGGTAGCCTCTGAGGCTTCTTTGTCAAGGTAAAAACTCAAATAAGCCTGATCGTTTACTCCCTGCCGCTCTTTTTGTCTTAAAATATGCCGATAATAGTAATTGAGATATTTAGAGGTAAGGTTATTTATATTTTGCTGTGGTATTTCATAAAGTTTCAGGAAAGTGAGCAAGAGGGCAACTTCAGGATAATGATTATCTTCCTCCAGTGACTCCTCCATATCTGCTATGGCTTTTTGTTTGAGATAAATAACAGACTCATAAAAGAGCTGAAAAATATTTTGTAAAGCCTCCGTTGCATTGTTTATCCGATCGCGAATAGTTTTTCCTTCGAAAATAACTTTTGATGGTTCAATATTGCTCAAATTCCAAACAAAACTAAAATTGTCGAATGGCAGATTCAGGTTTAGGCCAAGCGTATCTTTTTGCTCAGCGCCGACAACAAAACCGGCAAATTTCTGCAAAGCTGCACCCAGCTTTGTGTCGATAATATTGGAAATTTCATTCCTGATTGCCACTTCTGACTGTTGAAAATCTTCAACATCTTTCAGATTTTTAAACCAGGTATCAAATTTAACAGCAACAACATAAATTTCTTGAAAGCAGCGCTTCAGGTATTTAATTTTTTTATCCGAATTATTAAAAGAAGCAGCTTTGTGGGATAGTTTTTTAAACTTTTCTTCAAATTCAGCAGGTTTAATAAACGAAATGGCAGCCAAAATAACCGCTTCATCAGTTAAAAAAGCCGACCAATCGCCATCGGGATTATTGTTTAAATCGTAGTAGCGGATTAGCTTAGATAACCCCAGCGCATAGACAAGATTATCGGTAAAGCTGTGCTCATCAATTTGCACATATTCAGGATTTAAAGCTTTTGAGTAGCGGCCTTTTTGCGTGCAACCTGTAAAATTGAAATAGTTTATTTTATCTTTTTGTTCCATAGTAGATAATGTTCCGGTTAGCTTCCCGGCATATTAGTAACATCAGTACCTTCCAAAATATAATACGGGTACACAATATTGTTTCGTTTATTGGTTTTACGAACCCTGTACGAAAGCGAAATTTCTAAAACACCGTCGTACATTCTGCCGGTAGAAACATTAACGTCATCGAGAAAAACCCGGGGTTCGAAGTGCAGTACGGCAGAACTTATAATTTCTTTTGCGTTATTGACCAAACCTTCGTTAATCGATTCAAAATTCAACACACTCAAATCGCACCCGTAAGCCGGCTGCATGGTGCGTTCTCCCGGACGTGTTGAAAGCAATATAAAAAGGCTTTCCCTGATATCCTCTTCCTCAGAAACCAGCGTAACACTTTTACTCTGACGATCGAATGTAGGAGGAAATTTCCATCCAATTCCGAGAAATGTTTTTTTATGCTTCATTATTTTTATCTGTTTTATGTTCAAATATTATTATCAGCCACCAATCATAACTGTGGGGCAACCTATTGCAATGCTGCCTCCGTGTGCAGTGGAATCGCCCATTCTTGCGGCGGGCATTCCGCCAATGAGAACGGTTCCCGAACCTTTTACAATTGAATCGGGCGGCCCTACACATGTAGCCATATCGCCGATTCTTGCAGCTGGCATTCCGCCAATCAGCACAGTTGGTTCTCCCGGTGGCATAACCGTACCGCCCACATGCGGCACCGGCGGTGTCCCGGGCGTTACCATCGGGCATGTATGCATATCTCCTACTCTTGCGGCCATTGACATAATTATTCTCTTTTTATTGATTTATTTCAAGCACTTATCTTTTTCTCTTATAAACACTAATTTGTGTCTCTTAGAAAACTCATGTTTTAAACGCGTGCGTAATAATAAAACTTCAAGAACAAGGCTTGTTCATTTTGAAAATCAAGGAGTTTACTGTAGTAATCGACTGTTTTCAAAATGAACATAACGTGTTACATTGAGCTTGTCGAAATGCAGTTATTGGAGTTTTCTTATACGCACTAATTAATCATTACCATTCCCCCCTTAATCACAGTTTGGGCAGAACCATTTACTTCACAATTGGCACCTTCAGCCGTAAACCCGGCCTGCCCCTTATTTTCAATATTGACACCTTCTACGCCAACATCGCCGGTGGCGCTGAGCGTAATATCGCCCTGCGATGACATTTCTATATTTCCCTGGGCATTTAAAATAATATCGCCGGCGCTATCTACTTTAACACCATCAGCAGACATTTCCACAACATTATCGTTCATGTCGGCAATTTGCACAATACCGTCGGTATCGTTCATTGTAATAATATTCCCTTCGGGTGTTTCTATTTGAATGGCTTTGTTTTCATCGTCAAACGATATTTTAAGCTGTTCTTTTGTGGCAATGGTTTTAATGAAATTATCTTCGGTTGGATCTTCGGGCGGCACATTAACTTTATTGTGCACAGAACCAAGAACTACAGGATTCTGAGAATCCTGATTGAGGAACCCTACAATAACCTCATCGCCAATTTCCGGATAAAAAAAGATTCCGGCTTCTGCTGTGGCATAAAGGGTTGTTAACCTGGCCCACAGCGACAAAGTTTCGGATTGCAAAGTGGGCATATTCACTTTAATGCGGTATTGACCATTTTCATCTTCATGAATTTGCTCTACTACACCAACATAGAGTCCGTTTACAGGAGGAATAAGACCGCTTGCCGGCGGGGCAAAAACATTGGGTTTCTCTTCTGTGTACCATTCGGGCGACAATCCCAGCCCCAACTCTGTAACATATTCTCCATTTTCAATTATATGATGAACCGATGAAATAAAAACCGTTCCGTTAAATTGATCAGAAAAACCATCGAGCGAAATTACATCGCCGGGAGAAATTGCATTATATCCGGAAATGGTAATTTTTCCGCGAACTTTAGACCATTCTGCTTTTGAATGTAGCGCAGAAGTCCACTCTGTAAGCACCTCCATAGGTGTGTTGGCTGTAGTGCTTAACAAATATTCATCCAGACCGATTACTCCTGCAAGATCATCGGAGGAAAGATTCCCGGCATCGTTGGAAGCCGGCGGATTGGAGTTGGCTTCAACAATTTCCTGATTATCCATATCCCATGAAACCCCTCTTACTGCACTCAGCATATTTTGCGCATCTACATAAGCGTCAAAATCAATTACGCCGCCTGTCGGGGTCAGTTCCAAAACGGGAGAACCGGCTTCAGGTTTCTTAATTTTTATTTCTGCATCGGAGTTAATGAGCATCATGCCGTTTATGTCGGCACGCTGAATTACAAAATCCCAGTCTGTTAAGTAATTTTGAAGCAATTCCGGATGTTCGTAGCTTGTCGACTCTACTTCTGCCGAAAGGTTTGAATACTCACCCAGCACTTCTGAAATAATATCACTGTCGGGTTTTGCTTCAAATATTTTGTTTTTTCTGCCAACTGTTGTTTTCACAGCCTCGTCTTTGCACTCAATTTCAAGCATAAATTCGCCCTGGTTCACTTTCAAACCATGACGAATAACAATTCCTTTAAAAATTGTCTCCTCTTCTGAAGCATAGCCTGCACTAATTTCGATTTCGGCACCCGGATTAAAGTCGCCGGAATCGCTGATTTCGAATTCCTGGCTATCGGCAAAACCACCATCGACGAGTTCTATAAAAGCTGTAGCAACTTTGTTCACTTCTTTATCAACATAAACCGAAACCACATTATAACTACCGGGTATTTCAGTTCCGTTGCATGAAATTGTGTATGTTACAGGGCTTTTTACTATATCTTTTAACTTATCAGGCATAGATTACTTAATTGGCGGGAAAACAAGTTCTGTCCCGGGTTTTATGTGTCGAAAACTCAATAAATTATTGTATTTGGCTACTTCGTGGAACATTTGCCTCGATCCATAAATTTTGTCGCATAGCATTGGGAGTGTATCACCGGCTCTGACAGTTATCACGTGAGTTAAATCGGGCGATTGATCGTCTCTTATTTTAGCTTCTGTTTTGGGATCCATTGACCCCACAAAAGTTGCATTTATTTTGGCTCGTATTGGCTCGCCGCCTTCATTAAAACGTACAAAATTCACATCGAAACTCCTGATACGGGCAAAATAAGCTTCATCTTTATAAATAAATAATGATTTGCCGTTGAGTTCAATTTTCACATAAGGTGACTCGTGATTTTCACCTCGATAATAATAACAGGTATCTTTAAACTTCTCCACAAAGTCTGTGACTGTTTTTATTTGGATATTTTCATCGGCAAGCACACCGGACCTATCAAAGACGAGCTCGAAACTCAACGTTTGTGCCCCAACACCTGTATATTTCTGCTCCGGCACAGCTTCTCCATTCTTTTTAGAATCGTTGGTGCCGCCATTATAATTAACACTATGATTTATTTTTAAAGATCCGGGGCTCATTTGGGCAATAAAAGGATCGGATTGGTTAAAACTTTTGGCTGCAATCCCACCATCAATTGCCTCATATCCAAATATTTTCAATCTATTCATTATTCACTTCATTTTCCAGTCTAAACCGACCGAATGATTAACGTTCATTTTTACGCTCAAGATTTCTTATCACCTCTCTGGTGCAATCTCTCAACAGTTTTTTGTATGCCAAAGGTGAAATTTCATCGGTTTGTTGGTTATTCCCCTGTTTATTATTCTCTTCGACATGAAATTTTACGGTAAGTTCTTTTATTTCAATTGGCATAAAACAATTATTACATTCCCAAAAACACTGGGAAAAAGAATTTATACTTAATCTCTAACTCTTCTATTGCCAACTCGTTTGACATTGCCTTAAGACCTGATGTTGACCACTTTGTTGGAAACGCACCACCAAAAACCCAGTAGACTAGTGGTTCATTTTGCTCGCTTAACAATTTCAATATCAACATCTTTGTTTGAATTTCTTTTGCTTCGATATTGAACAACGTTTCTATTACCCACATCACCAATTCAGAAACAGCACTTGAAAGGCCTCGTTTTAAAACAAGTGGAGAGAACTTCACCAAATCCGGCAATTCTATTTCATTTCTTTCGCCACCTACATTAACCGCTTCTGTGTTTAGTGTTGCAGAAAAGCCTGAAATTTCAGAAAAGCCGGCATCATCGGCTGCTGCTACGGCTGCTGTAGCAATTGAACCCTCACTAAATTTACCACCGTTATTGGGTTCGGGCAGAAGGCTCACCGAATACCGGAAGCCCACCATTGGATAATCGTTATTTAAAAGTCCCATAGAAGATTAATTCTTTGTCAATTAAATGCATTAACCAGAGAACCGGAATGGTTCTCTGGATAATTCCTGCTTCATGACATTGAGTGGTCATGCGCATTATGCATATTCAACTTCAAATCCTTCGTGAGCAAGTTCAATTGATTCAATTGCAATTTCGTTTGCATCTGATTTGAGGTCCGGCCCTGTAACTTTAATCGGGAAGGCATTATTTATCGTCCATGTAACAACTGGAGCTTCTTCTTCATCGAGAAGTTGAATAATTACCTCTTCGCGGCGGTCAGTGTTTGTTTGCACATCGCCGAACCAATCCCAGAATGCCGAGTCGCCGGCATAAACACCTTTTTTCAGGGTAATATTACCGTGTTTTTTGAGTCCGGGGATTTTTTGTGTCAGGTATGTGGGGTCATCACCAGCCCTGTATTCAATGAATTGGGTTTCCATTTCAAGACCAGAAACCTCTTGAAATCCGATATCGTTTCCTGCCCATTCAACTTTAAAGTGAAACTTTGGTATGGGCCATAATTCTTCAGCCATAATATTTTATGTTAAAAGTTTAATTCAATTAATTGTTTTCAAATCACTTGTTATGATTGCTGCATTTTTTGCTGGAACGTAATTACGATAAATTCAGCAGGACGAGTAATTGCAACTTTTACAGTGATGTTCATGATTCCATCGAGAATATCATTGGGTGTCATGGTTGATCCGAGTCCAACTTCTACATCATAAGCATCAGCAGGAGTTAAACCGGCCAAACCGCCCTGTTTCCAGATTGTGGTCAGGAATGAAGAAATCATGCTACGCACCAATGTCCATGTTCCCGAGGTATTGGGTTCGTAAACATACGCTTTGGCAGCTGCTTTTACAGATTGCTCAATGAAAATCATTGTACGGCGAACGTTAATATAACGCCAATCCTGACTATTTCCATCCAAAGTACGTGCTCCCCAAACCAGTGTACCCTGGCCTACGAATGAACGAATAGCGTTGATTGATTTTCCGGAAACGGTTACGTTAAGGTCTTCCTGGTCTTCGTTGGTCATGTTCAATACCGGGGAAACAACTGAAGCTAAGCTGATATTTGCGGGTGCTTTCCATACACCGCGAGAATTGTCAACCATACTTAAAGCTCCTGCCATTGCGGGGCTTGGTGGGAGGATATTCAGCTTGCGAAGAACAGCACTCATTATTTTTTTAAATGCCGGGCTAATGGTGTTAAGCGTTTGTGTAATTGCTGAAATGTTTGTGTTATCATCCGTTAGCTTTTTTATCTCAATTTTAGCTTCATCTGCTTTTTTGGGATTATCAAAAATAGCATCAGCTTCTTTGGAGAGCAGGTTGCTAAGTAAATCGACATTGGTGATGTTTTTTACATCAACTTCATCTTTTTCAATAACTGCTGCATTTACGTAGGGATAATATGCTGCGCTAAATGCAAGGAAATTGGAACCTATTCCTTCGCGGAAACGTGTAATAACGTCATTTTTGTCATACGTACGTGTACGATCGCCATTATACACATCGATGAGTGCAAAACGGTTTTGCATTTTGAATCCGCAATGCATCAACATTTCCTGTTGCAATGCAAAACAATCACCTTCATCTAGCATAATTGCTTCGGGAATAACCAGCATTGTTGGTTCTTCTTCGGCAACTAATGCATTTACACCGCCTGAAAGTGCTTTTTTGGAAATTTCGTTTACTGTTACTTTCTCAGTAGTTTGTGATTTACCTGCCGGTGTTTCTTTACCAGTTTTGGGATCTTTGGTGGCAGGTTTGCCTGGTGCGGTTTCTGTTGTTTTTGAAGTGTAAGAACCTACAGAAACAATGTAACAGGCACTTCCTCCGTTATCGAAAAACATACGGATTCCGTCAAACAATAAGAACCTTGATTCTTTGGCTTGTTGAACACTGTAAAATTTCCCATCAACAGCAAAATCAAAGCCTTTGCTTGAATCGTTTACTTCCGTGATTTCGAAGCCGGTTCTGAAACCCTGACCAAAAATCGACAAAAACTCTGAGAACGATGAAATTCTCACAGGTTTGTTGACCAGTGATTCGCCATCACGGACTACTTTCTCGGTGTACCCGACAAATGCAGGCACTGCAGTAGGGATTGCTGCAACTGAATTAGGAAACGCGTTCCTTTCTTCAATATATACCCCTGGTGTAGCTAATGTTTGTGACATAAATAAAAATATTAAATTAATATATGGGTAATACAATTAAGATTAGAGATAAATGAAAATTTCTGAAATATAATCTTCTTTATTATAAGGTTTTATCAAATCAAATGGTGCGAATGCCATGTTCTTGACTAATGTTTTAGATGAAGCATCGGATTGTTTTTTAAGCTGTATTTCATAATCGTATTGTTTTTGAAATTTGACAGGTTCATTTGACAAAAATGTAATGACGTTTTTATTATCTATTTCTTCTTCCTGCGATGAGCCAAATTCTATTTTCTCTTTTCCCTTCGAGCAGTTCACTGCCAGTTTTCTCAAGCGTTTCATGTGAATGGGGACAACTATGTATTTCCAAAAAACGGAACGTGCTCTGAAATCAACAGAATAATTAAATGTTGGAATTTCAGCATCCTCAATACCTTGCAATATCTTTTCTTTAAGTTTACCATTCAAGAAAATGTCGATATAGCCTATTGGGGGATACTTTGTGCGGGAGGCAACATTTACGAATGAAGCAAATTCTTTATCGTTGGCAAAAATTTTATAATGCCCGTCGATAAGGGATTCTGCATTAACCTGGTATCCGGGTTTTATTTCTGCGCCGGATATTTCATTGGATTCAAGGCCATTTTCAAGTGCAATTCTGAAAGTATCCTTACCATTCTCGTTTTGTAACTCAACTGGAGCACTATTTTTTATATCGACATGCTCAACGTAATCTTTTTGATGCAGTTTCCCGTTTGTTTTGGCTCCGAGGTGCTGGTTAGACAAATATGCAACCTTCCCGTTCAGGTCAACCGGGGTATCTGTAATATTTACATAATATTGATTTTTAGATAATAACAAGAATGACAGTTTTAATTCATTGTCGTTACTATTTTCGAGTTTCTTAGCTAATAGTTCTAATTTGGTAGCATCGAAAAGGACATCAAATTTATCTTCGGCAGCTTTGCAAAGCATTGCCATTTTGTCGATGAGCTGTGCAGTACGCGGCGTAGGAGCGATGGCAAAGTCGCCTCCTGCCCTTTCAGAGTAGTACTCATGACTAACTTTGATGCAAAAAAGTGGCTTATATTGAAACTGTAAATTAATCATTTTCAATTCGATTGTTTTTTAGTTTTAGTTACCGTACTACTTAAAAAAGATTATGACATACCTGCTCCGAAACCTGTCAGGTTGATTGGCTGTTCCATTGTTTCTTCCATTATTGTAACCATTCTTACCCGGTACAAAACTGAAGGCAAATATTTGCCACCATGGACGCCCCAAAGCTGGCTTAGTTCCTGCACATTTAAGTTTATCATTTCAAAAACAAGTTTTTCAACATTATCGGCAAGGTTTGGTGTGTTTTCATGATTAAAAACAGCTGCATATTGAAAAAAGCCTATGGCAGCAGATAACAGCTGCAAGCCTTCTTCATAATTACTTTGTTGAAAATTAGAAGATAATAAAAGATGTAAATATAAATTTATTGGTTTGTTATATCCACGTGGATTTTGTCTGCTCGACATTCTTTCCTGCTCTATGTTGGCAATAGTGAGTAATAACTTGTTTTCCAAATCAGTATTTGACTCGTCCTCAATATCGTTTAATGATGTTGGTATAACCAGATCTCTGGTTTGTGAAAACCTGTTATTGAGTGTTTCATTAATTTTGTCGCTAATTACCGACATTACATTGTTTATCATGGTCTTGTCTTTATTTTACAGATCAGGGTAAATCTTTTTCACTAATATATCTTCGGGTAAATGCAAAGAAAAGCACCAGCCCGATTAAAAATCCTCCAATGAGGAACATCAATTCATTAAAATCAAAATATTTTAAAAAAATGAAAATTATTGCAACTGTTAATATTATGATACCGGCCAAACCGCCTTTCAGAATAAGTTTAAACAACCTTTTGAACCGATGTCCATAGCGAATTACAACAAATAGCCCAATGAGACTCACTCCTGCCAGCGCTCCAAATATACGTAAGAATGAACGAGGCCTGGTAATAATTGATTTGGGATTACGAATGAGCCTTTTAGTAATAGCAAGTATTTTTCTGAAAGACAACCGGTTCTTAGCTCTTTCAAGTTCTTTAACTTCTATATCGGTGTAAGCAAATTTATCGGCCAGTAATTTCCACAACTCGTCATGGCCATTGTCGTAGCCAAGAGCCCAAATTCCCAGACCCCCTATTTGCTTTTCTTTAATCCAGTCGTATTTGGCTCCGAGTGTGGCAGTATCTTCGAACCATAGCTGACGGTAATTATATGCCCGATCGCTGTATGCATAGAATTTACTCATGGAAGCATTGTCTAAATCGCCTCCATTTTTGCCGGCAATACGTTTTGCCTGACGGTAAGAATAATATTTGACAAAATTATTGGCTTGCGAAGGTAGCCGCAGATCTTTTGTAACCCATTCTGCTCCGTAATAAGGCAAGCCAAGCAATAGTTTTCGTGTATGAATACCTTTGGCAAGGTATTCGTCTATTGAGTTTTCCAAAGAAAAATATCCCCATTTATTTCCATCGGATAATGGTGCAACCGGCCCTGCTACAGGGCTATTTACTCCATGGTATTCGTATCCCATCATGATGTATAAATCAACATACAAATCAATTTGTGAAAAGTCATAAAGCTGATGGAAATCAACGGGCGGAATAGCAACCGTAAGCAAATAATCTTCGTTTTCGGCCTTAAGGCTTGTTCCCAGCGCAATAATGAAATTGGTGAACTGCGTTTTGACATCGGCCGGTACATTTTCAAAATCGAGATTCAGTCCATGAGCTTTACGCTCCCGAACAAGGGTTATTGCTGTAGATATCAGGTTTTTTTGAGCTTCGGCAGACGAAAGAAAAGTACGGTTATTTTGTATGCCAAAATTAGTAAGTGTTAGTAACACTTTGCAACTATGCCTTTTGGCAGAATCGACCAGGGCGGTCTTTTTCCAATTGTGTATCGTTTTGTAAAAACCTGTTTTTGGTTCAACCTCATAAGAAAAGTAGGCTACCATTGAGAGTAAAGAAAAATTATAACTTTCATAGGCTTTACCGCACCAATACGGGTGCCATCCAAAAACGCGGAAACTCGTATCGAGTACGTGTTGCTTTTCGTAGCGTACATTATTGGATATTTTCAACTCTTTTGACCACCCTTCTTCTGAAACCCTGCGATTTGCAGTTAAAGGTTTCTTTGCTCTGGTTATTCTTTGCTGGAAAAGTTGTGAATCTACCTCAGGGGTTACCTGCGTATTTTCAATATCAATGGAATCGTGCTTCAGAGAATCTTTTACGGCAACTCGTGATAATGAATCACTTGCATTTGAAAGTACTTGTTGAGAAGTATCTATATCCTCACTGCCCGGGTTGTTTTCGTGCAACCCGTTCTGAGGTTTGGAGAGCGTTGTATTGATCTCTTCCAGTATACTTTTTTGCCCTTTTACGTTTATTATGAGACAGATAAACACCAGGGTAATTGCTCCAGCTTTTTTCATGAACTTTGCGACTCTAATCCGTAGTTGTTAACTACAAATCTTGTTTTTATAAATCACGGGTCAAAAGAATAAAAAAATGGTCAATCAAACAAGAAAAATGACATTTTTTTACAAAAAATTAACATTTATATCATAACTATCAGAAAACCAGGTCAATTTGATTTACAATATTTTTTAACAAAAAACTTATAATAAATAAAACAAAATTATAAACAAACATATAATTGTAACTTATTGTTTTACATGTGTTTACATAATAAATATTTTTAAAATAAAAACTTAACACTTTAATATTATTCCATTTTTTGATCAAGATAAAAAAATAATTTACATTTGCCTGATTTAAAAACATACATAACGTATAAAACAGTTAACAAAACAGCTTATACAATGAAAAAAACACCCCTACTATGGCTCTTCAGCATTTTCTTTTTGCTGTGCAATACACTATATGGCCAACAAGATTCAGCCATTGCAGAAATGGACAGGGACGAAGCCATTCGCCATTACCTAAACAATTTCAATGAATTACATATCGGTCATTACGGAACAACTCAGAACTGTGTAGCCTATGATGTTTACGCTTTCAAATACCGCTGGCACTGGTTTCTTTTTATCAAAACAGGCGATAAACTATCTTTTATGGCAGTACGACCGCCTCTTAAAGGTAAAAAGATTGATTACCCATCGAAATTTTTGATCGAAGGAATTGCCATGAGCCACTTTCATAAATATACGAAATTTGTAAAACGTAAGAGAAATGTGGTTGATATGAATATTTACGGATATTATAAATTTAACCGGTTTGGTCGTCGAATTATCAGGAACTTAATGCTGCTGGAATATCCATATTATAATAAAGGTTTTTGGAGGTGGCAGCTAAATGAAGAAAAAACACAAAAAAAGGCGGAGAAAGAGGCAGCAAAAGAAGCTGCAAAAAGCCTGAAAATAAAAGAATTAGAGTCAATCAAACCGAATATAAACGAGACGGTGCCCATTGAAAAAAAGTAATCAGCCACGGTAATAAGAGCTTTTAAAACTACGGTATATCAAATAAACACATGAAAATGAATTCCAGTTTAGTAAAAACAGTTATTGCTGCATTTTTCCTTTTATTGGGGAAAGTAACAATTGACATTTTTCTTTTTGCCGATTTTTTTCAAAATTACAACACAGCTCAGGAACTATATCAATTTTTTGCATTCACCAGTTTTTCAGGAATCATAATAGTTGCTCTCTACAATTATATGCAGAGAGCACTTCCCTTCGGGTATGCCATTGTATTTACCTTTTTTCTTTTGTTTGCTGTTCTTACCGGTTCTTTTTGTATCTGCCATTTAGATTATTTGCATGACTTTTATATTTATATTGCTGCCGGCTCGCTGAGTACTAATCTGCTAATAGTTTTGTTATTAAGATGTTTGATGCTGCGCATTAGCCAATCGTCTGTTAAACAGTTTGAAAAGTTTATAAACACCGGAAGCAATGCAGGCATGCTAACTGCCGGCGTTTTATTTCTCAGTTTTTCGTCGCACATTAATTTTCCTGAAGGCAATATGTTCATCCATTATTTTGCGGCAGGAGCTATTGCCCTGAGCGGGATATTTATTTTGTTGCTTTTTTTTACAGATAAAAATGCAGCGATAATTCTGGACAATTTACAGGAAATTAAGGTTAAACAACGGTTCTATAAATTGATTACCAACAAATATTTTGTTACAATTCTTATTTCCACAACGCTGGCGGCATTTATTCTCATTTTTGTATATGGCTATTTTATCAAAGTCAATATTTTACGTTATAAATCGACCCCCGAGTTTATCAATCTTTTCGCCATTACATCAACAATTTTTTCGGCTGTTACCATTGCGTTTGATTTGTTTTTTAAAGAACGACTCATTTATGCTTTTGGATTAAAAATCAACATTATATTGATGCCCATCATTGTATTGGTTTTTTGCCTCATTTTTTCGATCAATATTTTGTTTGTTGGCATTAAACCCGAAAATGAATTCTATTTCTTTGTTTCCATTTTTGCCATTCTTTACCTTATTTTTACTCAATTTTCATTCGTTAATGTGTATCAACATGTAATTAATACACTTTACCTGCCACTTGATCCGCAAAAGCAGAACGATTTTTACATAAAATCAAGTTTCTTTGGGTTTATTGCCGGTATTGGACTTGCATCACTAAGCATAAACTATATTATTCCCGAATTACCTGTATCGGCAGAAAGCAGCTTTATATTTATCAATATCATCGCCGTGTTGTTACTCATAGCGCTTAACCGGTTTGTACTTTATGTGAATTACAAAAACGAACTCCATAAACGACTTGAAACAGAGGAACATAAACAGCAAACTAACGATTCTTTTGTGCACCATATTGCCAAAAATATTGAGCAATTTTCGCGTATCAAAGTAATTCGCATCATCAACCTGATGTACATCATTAACCCGGCATGGAGCAAACACTATTTTGAAAAGTTAGTGGTTTCTGAAAATGCTTTTACACAGCGCGTTGGACTAATCAGCGCCATTAAACTTTATTTGCTGAAAATACACGATAAGATGCTGGAAATTTCAACGTCGAAGTACTTTCCATCATCGCCCAATCGCGACAAAGTGGAGCAATTGCTCAGCAGGTTCAGGGAAGTGAAAAATAAGATGCAAAAAGATAATTACATACATCAGCTCTCTATTTCCAAAAAAAACACAGAACGGGTGTATGGAGCGATGCTGGCAAACTATGCCCCGAAGGAACAACAAGCCGATATTTTGCTGAGGCTTGTGAAAGACCCTGTTTTACCTGTGGCCAAAAATGCCATTATTTCTTCAGCCGGGACAAACAACCGGGAAATCATCAAATCCATTATTACAAAACTTGAAATACCCGAACTTAGCAATGCAGCGTATACTTCACTTTTGGATATAAATGATGAATCGGCTGATATACTGGAAGATGCATTCTACGAAACCGGTCAAAGCGAGAAAGTACAAGTGCGGATTGTGCGATTAATGGGTGATATAGCCAGTGAAAAAACAGTTGAATATCTGCTGAAAAAGCTCAATTACACGAACCAAAACATTATTTCAGCAGCATTAAAAGCATTGAGCAAATGTAACCTGGAGCTACCTGAAAAGAAGGCGGTAATTATTAAAGAAGAGCTCCACGATGTGTGTAAATATATTGTTTGGAATACGGCCATTTTAATTGAGTTGGAAAAACAATTTGTTTCAGATATTCTCATAAAAGCGTTAAAAGTAGAGATTGATTATAATTACAAAAGCTTGTTTAATTTACTCGCATTACTCTATAACCCGTCATCTATACAATTAATTCAGGAAAACCTTTGGAGCCGGCATTTTGAGAAAGAAACCTTTGCGCTTGAACTGGCATCGGTTGTATTGAAAGAAGAAATTAAGCCGATGATTCTCCCGTTGATTCGCCCATTTTCGAAAGAAGAAAAAGTACGGAGAATGCAAACCATTTTTGTGACTGAAAAAATGCAGTTGCACGACATTCTTCATGACATTATTCAGCGCGATTATAAATGGATAAACCCGTGGACAAAAGCCTGTGCCATAATGGAAATCAGCAAGCAAAGCAACGAGGATGATCTTCCCATACTGTTGGCAAATATGGTGAATCCCGATCCGATGATTGCTGAGTTAGCCGGGCTTAGCGTTTTTGGACTTGATCAGGATACATATTTTGAAAACAAAGCCATTTTGAATCTCACTAACATCATAAGTGAAAATGCCATTGAAGCCATTGAAAACAGCCAAAAGATTACAGGAGAACAAATGCCGGCATTGAAATTCGAGATTATCAAATACCTGCAAAACACAGCTGAATTTAAAAGCATTCCCGGTGAAATACTTAAACAACTAACAGATGATGTTAATACCCAATCGTACGCTGCAGGTGAAACAATAGAAACGATTGACAATATTGATATTTCGAGCTATCACTATTTGATTTATGATGGCAAAACAGACTTGTACATTAATGGCAGGCATGCTCAAACTTTCGGCAAAGGAACTTTTATCAGTACGCTGGATTTGCTCACCGATTACCAGGCAACCATTCAGCTAAAAGCCGCGACCGATGTAAAACTTTACAAAATTGATCCTTCGGGCCTTGCCGACAAGTTGAGCTTTTACGATGAAATTCCTTTTTCCATTGTGGAAAACACCCCGACAGAAAAACTAGTGTCATGTCAAGTATGAAATGACGGGGAAGTTGACGAGATTTTCATTTTTAGCAAGGCAAAAAATGTGCGCATAGCAGCGTTCTGTAAACAT
>CAYPSX010000005.1:0-44067 GCA_964413185.1 uncultured Bacteroidales bacterium | reverse complement strand
CGTGATACATTGAGCGTGTCGAAATGCAGAAATCGGACATTATGGACAGACACTAGTCTTCGTATTCCATTGTTATTTTAGTACCATAACTCCGGTCTTCCAGCTTAGTAGCTTCCGTAATAACAGATTTGCTACCGCCACCTTCGATAAAACGCAGGCAGGCATTAATTTTTGGAGCCATGCTTCCTTCGGCAAACATTCCGTTTTCGATATGTTTTTTGGTGTCGGCATGGTTTAGGAACTCAATTTTTTGTTCGTTATGTTTTTTGTAGTTAATGTACACATAAGGAACGTCGGTTAGAATGTAAAACTCATCAGCCTTTACTTTTTCGCCAAGCACAGCCGATGCGTTATCTTTATCGATAACAGCTTCTGTGGGTTGTACATTCTGATTTTCGTCGATGTAAACAGGAACTCCGCCACCACCTACGGTGATAATGATTTTTCCTTCGCGGGCCATTTCTTCAACCGACTCGGTATTCATTACATCAATAGGCATGGGGCTTGGCACAACGCGGCGCCATCCACCGTCTTGTTTTACTTCTTCTTTAAAAATCCAGCCGTTTTCTTTTGCCAGTTTATCAGCTTGCTCTTTGGTGTAAATTTTCCCAACACGCTTTGTGGGATTTTTAAAAGCCGGATCATTCTTATCTACAACCACTTGAGTAACCATTGTAATGACATCACGTTTTAAGTTGTACTTGCGTAAAATATTTCGCATTGAACGTTCCAGCATATAGCCAATAGAGCCCTGAGTCATGGCAACAGCTGTATCTAACGGGAATTGTGGGATATCGTATTTGTCTTCTCCCGCATCGTATTGCATTAATAAATTGCCAACCTGCGGCCCGTTACCGTGCGAAATAATCAGGTCATATCCCTCTTTCACAAGGTAAATAAGGTTTTCCAGTGTGGCTGTTACATTTGCTGTTTGTTCTTCAGCGGTTCCTCGCTGATTTCCTCTGAGTAATGCATTTCCACCTAATGCAACAACTGCTAACTTTTTCATAATCAATATATTAACTCTGGTTTATAATTATTATCTTTCGTATTCTTCAGAAAAACTTACGTGATAGCGGTATGCTATCTTAGAAATTATTAATTTTAAAAAGCAAAGCTAATATTTTTTTTCATTGTAAAAACTATGTTTAAGAATAGGTTATAGAGATGTTTTTTATGATGAACGTTAAAAAGATCATCTTTTTTATTTGTGATGTATAAAAAGCTATATTTTGTATATAATCAGAAAGTTATTGAGATTTGATATGCGCACAGTCTTTTTCTGCGTAAAAAGGTGCAGATAGTTTTTAAAATATTTTCATGTTGAATCCGAAAGATTGTTTATCTTTAAATTTTTAACAAAAGTTCAAATGGGTTTTCGTCCTCAAGTATTTATATTCCTTATAATCATTATGTTAGCGACTTCTTGTACGCCAGACAAGGAAGGTGTTATAGAATATAACATAACCTATAAACAAACAAAAGATGATAATCCATTGATAAATCTCATGCCGACCACCATGGATTTTTATTTTAAAAATGATAAAATTCTAACCCAAATTGAAGGGTGGATGGGCATTTTTAAAAGTATTCAGTTATCAAATCTGGAGGACAGTTCAAATGTACTGATGATGAAACTGCTCGACAAAAAGTACTATTATAAACGGCAGCTTTCCGATGAACCATTATCTTTTGAAAAACTCGACATTAAGCAAATTGATTACCCGGACAATGATACAATATATAAAGGATACAATTGTAAGTGTGTGAAAGTTGTTATGAATGACAGTCTTTCGACAACTTATAACCTGCTGTATACCAACGATATTAAAGTTGTTTCGCCCAACCGGAATAATCCATTTGATGAAGTACCCGGCGTGTTGATGCGATTTCACATGAATCTCAAAGGTTTATCTTTGCAACTCGAGTTTGAATCATACCGCGATACCGTCTTCCCCGAAGGAACTTTTCAAATCCCCAATGATTACAAGGAAATTTCCCGCGAAGAAATGACCAATTTTTTTAATGAACTAAACGCTATCTGAAATTCTTTCATTCTCGACAATTTCTTATATTTTTGCATACGCTAAATATTAATGTTCGATGGGGAAATCCAGGAAAAAAAGAAAAAAAACTACTTTCGGTGATGAACGAATCAGGCTGATATCAGGTCTTGTACTCGTATTTTTTTCACTGTTGGCATTGTTGGCGTTTATCTCATTCCTATTTACGTGGAAAGAGGATCAAAGCCTTATAGGACTTAGTGTTGGTGAAATTTTAGATCAGCAAAGCCAGCAAATCAACAATTGGGCAGGAAAAGCCGGGCTGGTTATTTCGGCACTTTTTATTCATCAGTGGTTCGGTATTGCTTCCATCGGTTTTTTGTTTATTACGTTTTTAGCAGGGATGCATTTATGGAAAATCAGGCCACTGCCATTTCTCCAAACCACCAAGAATACGTTAATTCTTATAATATTGATGTCTGTTTACCTGGGGTATTTTTTTGGTGATAATTATTTTGTTTTAGGTGGAGGACACGGATATTTTGTGAGCCGATGGTTAAACACATTGCTCGGGAAAGCAGGAACTATTCTGTTTTTGCTGGTACTGACATTTGTATTTGTGGTATATCGTTTCAGGCAACTATATTTACAAATAAAAACGAAGGTTGAAAACATCAGGTTCCGGAAATCCAGTCACGGAAAATCATCAGTTGAAGATGAACAAAATGAAGAGAATATTGATAAGCGAACATTTGAACCCGTTCAGGAAGATATACCCGAAAATGATTCTTCTGAATATGAGGAGGAGAATGAAGGTTCAGCAGACATTGAAAGGGCGGGTGAGGAAGAAAAACCAAACGGCATCGACTTTGAGATAGAAGATACTTCGCATACCGAAGACTCCATTGAAGAACAAGATGAGCCCGAATATGAGCAGCCCGGATTAAATCAAAAAGAAACCACTTCGCAGGAAGAAAATGCCTTTGACAATAACCTCATAGAAATTAATGTTAAATATCCGGAGCCTGAAACCGCAGATGCCCAAAATGATAACGATGATCGACCAAGGGAATCATCTTCCGACGAGGAAATTGGTTTGGAAGTGGAACAAGGTAAAAAAGAGGAGGAGGCTTCAGGCACAAAGCCACTTGAACGATTAGGAGAATATGACCCCCGGCTCGATTTGGAGCATTATGAGTTTCCTTCGTTCGATTTGTTGCCCAGAATGGAACAAGGTGGTCAGTCACAACGTGTTTCGCATGAGGAGCTTGAGGCCAATAAAATGAAAATTGTTGAAACGCTGGGAAACTATAACATTAAAATAGATAAAATTAAGGCCACCATTGGGCCTACAGTTACTTTATACGAAATTATTCCAGCCCCGGGAATTCGTATTTCCAAAATAAAGAATTTGGAAGACGATATTGCTTTGAGTCTTGCTGCGCTTGGAATTCGAATCATTGCACCTATGCCGGGTAAAGGAACGGTTGGCATTGAGGTTCCTAATCAAAATCCCGAGATTGTATCAATGCGTTCAGTAATTGCATCCAAAAAATTCCAGGAGTCGAAAATGCAACTGCCAATTGCTCTCGGAAAAACCATTACAAATGAAACATTTATCATTGATTTGGCCAAAATGCCACACCTTTTGGTAGCAGGAGCAACCGGCCAGGGTAAATCTGTGGGACTAAACGTAATTCTCACAAGTTTGCTATACAAAAAGCATCCGGCAGAGCTTAAATTGGTGTTGGTCGATCCCAAAAAAGTAGAGTTATCACTTTATAATCAATTGCACAAACATTTTCTTACACAAGTTCCGGGTGCCGAAGAACCTATCATTACCGATACACAAAAGGTTATTGATACGCTCAATTCCCTTACCATTGAGATGGACGATCGTTATGAGCTGCTCAAACAAGCCCATGCGCGAAGTCTGAAAGAATATAATAAGAAGTTTATAGAGCGCAGATTAAATCCTGAAAACGGACATCGTTATTTGCCCTATATTGTGGTTGCTGTTGATGAGTATGCCGATTTGATTATGACCGCCGGAAAAGAAATTGAAATGCCCATTGCCCGACTGGCACAAAAAGCCAGGGCTATCGGTATTCATTTAATTATTGCAACGCAGCGTCCCACAACCAATATTATTACCGGTGTTATAAAAGCCAATTTCCCGGCACGTATTGCGTTCAGGGTTATTTCCGGAGTCGACTCCAAAACTATTCTGGATGGTCCGGGAGCCAACCAACTCATCGGTAGGGGAGATATGCTTATTTCTACCGGAGCCGAACCCATACGTCTCCAATGCGCTTTTGTTGATACGCCTGAGCTTGAAGACATAATGGCTTTTATAGAGAAACAGCAATCTTACGGACAAACTCATGAATTACCCGAATCGCAAAGCGAAGGTGGATCGCCCGGAATGGCCGATCTTGAAAAACGCGATGCCATGTTCGAAGATGCCGCAAGACTTATTGTCGTGCATCAGCAGGGAAGTACTTCGCTCATTCAGCGTAAATTTTCGATTGGATACAACCGTGCCGGCCGAATTGTAGATCAACTTGAAGCTGCCGGAATCGTTGGCCCGCCTGAAGGATCGAAAGCCCGACAAGTTTTAATCCCGGATGAGTACGCTTTGGAACAACATTTGAGCAAACTTTAAAGAAAAACTAAATACATCATTATGAACCGAGCCATGAAAAATTTTTTAAAACACACGCATGATTAAAATAATACGGAAAACCTTGTGTGGTAATCAATTCATCATGGCGAGCTCCAAATGACCATTAAAATCAAAATTATAAACATATGAAATTTTTATTATCGTCGATATTATTTGTAGCTTTTGCGTTTAACCTGTCTGCACAGCACGATCCTAAGGCAAAAGAAGTACTGGATCACTTATCAGAAGCCACACAGGCACATAAAACAATAAAAGCAAAGTTTACTTCCAAGGCCGTCAATAAAGGCTCAAATATTGAAGAAGAGTATAAAGGCACGCTTTGGCAAAAGGGAGAAAAATACAAACTGGACTTCATGGATGCCACCACCTTTTTTAATGGTGAGCTTAAATGGGTTTATATGCCCGATGTGCAAGAAGTGAATCTGTTTTCAGTTGATTCTGAATTTCAATCTGAAGGTGTTTTAGATAATCCCCAGCAGATTTTTACTATTTATGAAGAAGGGTATAAATACCGCTACAACGACAAAAAAATGTTCAATGGTAAAGAGTTAATTGAAATTGAACTTGTGCCTGAAGATACAAATCTTGACTATTTCAAGATTAAGCTGTATTTGAATGATTCAAAAGATGAGATCAAAGGTTTCAAGTACTTCTTAAAAGACGGTACGCGTGTTACGGTAATCATTGATGAATACAAAACCAATATGAGCATGCCTGATAAAATGTTTACTTTCAGCAAGTCAGAGCACCCCGATGCTGAGGTTATAGACATGCGGGAATAAAGTATAAATTTGATTAATAAAAAAACCGGCTCAACGAGCCGGTTTTTTTTTTAATATTTTTCCGAAATAATTTACGTTACGGCATTTTCAATAGCTTTTTTAATGTTTTCAAATGCATTGTCGTCTTTTACAACATAATTAGCTGCATTTTCCCTTACGAAGTCATAAACAAGATTTCCATCTTCCTGACCTGAGAGTATGATAACTTTAACTTTTGAGTCGCGTTTTTTTATTTCTTTTAGAATATCAAGACCATTTCTGGCACTGGGATTTTCACTATTCAAAAAATAATCAAGAACAATTACGTCGGGGTTTAGGTGTAAGTGGTTCAGGCACTCTTCTCCTGACTGAAACCCTACGATATTGTATTTTTCCTCGTCAACCAACGACTCCTTAAGCATTTCAAGGAAGATAAAATCGTCATCGACTAAAAGTATAGTATGTTTTTCGCTCATAACGGTTGATTTTAATTACAAAAGTATAAAATGTTCTATCAAACACAAGTCAACAAAATGTTAATTATTGATATAATTGCGAATTTCATCTTCAATTTTTGGCCACGTGTCTGCCAATAATTGTACATCATTCTTTAAAGGTTTTGGATCGCCATTTTGTTTAAGCGTTTGCTCAATTTTTTTTGCACTATTAAATAAATCTGTACATCCGAGATAAGTCATTTTTGGCTTTAATGCATGCGATTTAGCCCGTGTTTTTTCCAGTTCGCCTTTTTCATAAGACCGGCTTACTTCATCTATTTCTTCCTGTACTGATTGTACGTACATTTTTAATATCTTTTTTATTTTTTTGTTATCGCCTTTATATAGTTTTTTTAAATACCTGAGATCTAAATACTTAAATTCTTCGTCCCTGGCTTCTGAAACGTATGTTTGTAAATCAGAAGTGTCTATTTCCAATCGGTCCAGTATGGATTTGAATTTTTCACCTTTTGCTACTTTTTGCTGAACATGGTCGCTGGAGTAGAATACAATTTTTTGTGTGAGCACCTCGGGAGCGAAGGGTTTTGAAACGTAATCATCCATTCCCACTTCAATGAAATGGTCTCGTTCATTTTTTAAAGCATGGGCTGTCATGGCAATAATAGGCATGTTTTTTTTATTATCGGGCAGCTCATCGCGTATGTACCTTGTGGCTTCAATTCCATCCATCTCAGGCATTTGTATGTCCATGAAAACGATGTGGTAGTGTTTTTCTTTGATGAGTTCAATGGCTTGTTTTCCATTTTCAGCTACATCTATATTAATTTCTTTCTCCCAGCTTTTTATAGTATCAATGGCTAGTTGTTGGTTAATTTTATTATCTTCTGCAATGAGCAGATTTACGTTTTGCGGGTTTTCTAACCTGTTTTCATTATCGCCTCCCTGTTTGCGAATGTTTGAAAAATGCCCCATGGCAAATGTGAGGAAAAAAGTAAATTCTGATCCTTTCCCGACTTCACTGCGTACGAAAATTTCTCCATTTTGCAGTTCTACAAGTTGTTTAACAATGGCGAGGCCCAGGCCTGTGCCTCCGTATTTTCGTGTTGTTTCATTTTCGGCCTGGGTGAAACTATTAAAAATACGGCTGATTTTTTCTTTTGAAATGCCTATTCCGGTATCTTTTACCTTGAATTCCATTTTTACATTATTGTCTGTGCGACTTACTTCTTTTATAAGTAGTTCTATGGTTCCGCCTGATTCTGTGAATTTCACTGAATTCCCGATGAGGTTCATCAAAATTTGGTTCAGTCGGGTAGGGTCGCCAATAAGTACTTCCGGAAGGTTAGGGTCAATGTAATGTTTCAGTGTAAGGTTGCTTTCATCAGCTTTAACTTTCATTGTGCTTATGAGGTAATTCATTTGTTCTGTAAGCAGGAATGAGATACGTTCGAAGGTCATCTTTCCGGCTTCTATTTTTGAGAAGTCAAGGATATCGTTGAGAACAATAAGCAGATTGTCGCCGGAAGCTTTAATATTTCGTAAATAGCCGAGTTGTTTGTCGGTGGGCTTCATTTGCAATAAGAGGTTTGTAAAACCTATAATGGCATTGAGCGGCGTGCGTATTTCGTGGCTTGTGTTGGCAAAGAATATTTCTTTCATGCGTGAGTGATGCTTAATTTCTTCATTGGCATGTTTAAGTTCTTCTTTTTGTTTGTTAATTACTTCTACAGCTTCCTGCAGTTGTTTTCTTTGCCGTTCGTTTTCCAAAAGTGCCTTTTGAAGCTGAATATGATGCTTACTGCTATGTTTAAAGGCTTTTTCCAACTCACTGTTTTGGGTCTCAAATTGTTTTTTCTCGGCTATTGTTTCCGATAATTCTTCTTGTTTCTTTTCCAATAATTTTTGTATGCGATTGGCGTTTTCGTTTAAGTGGGTAGTATCGTGGAGTATAAGTGCCAATTGTTTGTTTTGCCGACCCGATGAATAAGCAATCATTAATGTGGCATCGTATGTTTGAAGTTTTGTGCCCGTGTCGAGGTCAAGCTGAAATTGCTGTGGTGTTTCTTTTACAATAAGCTCATCGAGGTAGTTGAGCAGGTTCATATTTCTGAAAACATGTTCGAGCGATTTGGCATATAGATCTTCAATTATGTTGATATTGGTGAAATGTTTTTTTGCGATTTCGTTCATTCCCAACAGCTGATAGGAAAAATCGTAGTAGAGTGTTATAAAAGGAAGTTTATTGAAAACATCCAGTGTGGCTTCACGGTTCGACTTGCCAAATGTGATGCTGCCTTTGCGGCTTCTGATGTTTTCGATGATTAGCCATATTACCAATGCAGTTATAACGGCCAGCAATATATATATCACCGGCATTTCTGCCAGGAATGATATGGTTATTTGGTTGAGATGGTTGAACATATCCGGTTTGTTTACTTTACTATTATAATCGTATGCCAATTATCAGGTTATCATCTATTTGCTCCCAGTCTCCTTTCCATTTGTTGAAAATTTCATTTATCCGTTCTTTTTGTTTTTCCATGGGTAAATTTACTACAATTTCCAGCATCTTTTTAAAGCGTTTATACCTGAATTTATTACCTTTTTCGCCGCCAAACTGATCTACAAACCCATCAGAAAACAGGTAAATCGTATCGTTTTGTTCATAGTCTATTACTCTGGTTTTAAATTCGATTTTCACTCCATTCTTTTCCACTGTTCCTACAGAAAAAATACTACTTTCATACTCGAACAGTTCATTATTTCTAAAAAGATACAACGGATTTCGTGCACCTGCAAAATAAATTTTCTTTTCAGCGGGATTTATTTGTACAAGGCTTAAATCCATACCATCTTTAATATTGTTGGAGCTGTTTTCTTTATTAAGTGTTTTAATAGTTACTTTGTTCAAATGTTCAAGAATATTACTGGGATTTATAAGGTCTTTTCCATTTACAGCTTCGTTTAAACCATCTTTGGCAATTATAGACATTAATGCTCCGGGTACGCCATGGCCGGTACAGTCAATGGCAGAAACAATATGCACAGATTCATTTTTTTGTTCAACGGTTTCGAACCAGTAAAAATCTCCACTCAACCTTTCTTTTGGTCTAAAATAGATGAAGCTATCCGGGAAAACTTTGGCAAAGGCTTCATGAGGCGGTAAAATGGAGTTTTGAATGCGCTCTGCATAAATAATGGAGTCGGTAATATCGCGGTTCTTTATCTCCAATAAATGATGTTGCTCCCTTATTTTATCGCGCTGGCTCAGTATTTCTTCATTTTGAAGTTCCAGCGTTTTGTTTTTATCTTTAATTTCTTCGAAAGATTGCTGTAGCTTTTCCTGCTGCTGCTCATTTAAATATAGCGCTTTTTGCAAACGTACATGATCTGCTGTTGATTTCTTAAATGCCTGCTCCAGTTCTTTATTCAGGATTTCCATCTCATCGCGTTGCTTATGGAGTTCTTCTGTAATGGTTTGGTTTTCTGATACATGCTCTTCCAGTTCAGCGTTTTTGATTTTTAAGGATTTGGTTCGTTCTTCAACTTTCTTTTCAAGCTCCTGTTTTTGACCTTCGATAACCCGGTTGAGTGTTTCCAGATTTTTTATGTTGTGTTGCTGTTCTTTTGAGTAATTTATTTGTAATCCTTTATAGAATGAAAGAGCAATGAGACTTAGTTGCAGGATAACCGATATTTTAATAATCGTATGCAAGTCGTTATACCCATAGTTGGGAAGGTAGAATTGCAAGCCAAATAAAAGGGCAACAATTGCTCCCATAATCAGCGATGCGAAAAAGAATTTATTGCCTGTATCTTGCCGCAAAGTTTTCAGGTTAGGATATAAAATGGCAAAAATCATTGCTAATGAAAGCAATAAAACGAACACCATAGTAATTTTCAACCCAAACCGGAAGATTACTGATGTGGAGAAGAGCAATAATGTTGCAATTATAGTACCTGTAACCATTCTGGTCGAAATGCTTTTTATATTATTTGCGGTCAAATAATTAAATGCAAGCCCGCCAAAAAGAGCAACAATAAGGAAGGGGAAAACTTTAATTATATAGCTGGTGATATAAGGTTTGTCGCTAAAGAAGTATTGAAAAGCAAAACCATCCAGCATAAAAAACAGGGCAATAAAACTAAGCATATACAGCATGTAAAATATTTGCCCTTTTACATGAAAGCGTAAAATGAGGAACAATAACGAAGATATAAACAAGGAAATAAAAATTCCATAAAAAAGGCCTGCTTGCAAATTGTCGTTAGAAATTCGCTGGTTAAAACCTTGTTGGTCATATAAATTGACGGGTATTTTTATACCGTTATTGAAATTTTTAATTTTTGCAAAAATCGTGTAATTGATGCCCGGTTCGAGCATGATACGTTTTACAAAATACCTGCTTTTGATACTCCTTTGGTAAAATGGAAGCCTTATCCCACCCAGTTTTTTGTGAATTAAAAGATGCTCTTTTTTAACGTAAAATTGTATTTGCTGAATATTGGCATCGCGAAATTCCAGAAAAACAGCTACCGGATATTGGTACGTGTTGCGTATATCGAATTTCGCCCATACTAAATTGTCGGTGGAGCTGATATTGAGCAATCGTTGGTTGTTTTCTGTAAAAAGATGGTCAAGGAACAACACATCAGAAATTTCCCGAAAGCCTTTTTGTGGTTTGAAAATATCGAGTTGCCCAGATATGCTTAACTGGCTTTGCTGTCCAAATTCAATAACATCTTTAGCTGATGATATGTTTGCCGATAGAACCAAAGCAAGAATTACGGTAAGAAAATACATACCCGGCTTTTTGTTCGCAGAAAGGTAGCTTTTCTTTTTTTGTTTTACACCCATTATTAACATTTTATCTCCGTAAAAGTTATTTGTTCATTAATAAACTATATATCAATAGCAGATAAAATTGTGATTAATTTTATATTTTGTACGCCGTATTTCAAATATAGTTGTTTCAGGAGCAAAAAAACTATAATAGGTGCTTTTTCTGATAAAAAAATAAATTATACACCTGTTGAATAAGTTAAGTTTCTGTTCCTGAATCTTGTAATTTGTGCTTTTGTGCATTTACTGAAGAACATCGTCAGGGTTGTATTATATAGAGACACTATATAACTTAAACTCGATCTGTCATTTTAATATACTCATCTTCAGAATTGATTTTTTACGTCATCTTTCGCGTCTGTTTTTTCTATGGAGTTGACGACAAATAAAAAAATTGCTTATTCTGATCATAAAAATTATAATTTTGTAGACCTTAAATTATGCCTGTAAGAAAACGACCTGTTTTTCTTGCAAAGACCAAATATTACAATGAATAGCACGTTTATTACCATAACTCTCGTATTCCTTTATTTGGGTACTCCTGGGATAATAATGTACCTGGTATCGAAATATGCAATTTTTAAAAAAACAGGCAGCATTTTTATCGCCTATTTTTTGGGTCTCGTTATCGGTAATTTAGGTCTGATTCCGGCATCTTTGCACAATTTTCAGGAAACTTTTTCCGGTATAGCCGTGTTGCTGGCTATTCCTCTGCTGCTTTTTACCGTAAAGATTAAAAATATTATCAGCACAACCGGCAATGTGGCAAAATGCTTTCTTGGCGGGTTGATTGCAGTAATTATTACGGTATCAACAGGATATTTGTTGTGGCACAACCAGGGAACAGAAATGTGGAAAACTTCAGGAATGCTGGTGGGAGTGTATACCGGTGGAACACCGAATTTAGCTGGTATACAGGCAGCATTACAAGTGAAACCTGCTCATTTTGTGTTGCTTAATACCTATGATATGCTACTTTCGAGTATGTATTTATTGTTTTTATTTACAATTGGCAGTAAGCTATTTATCAAATTTCTTGGAAAAAGCACTACCAACAATCAGTTTAGCGACGATTATATCACAACGATAAATGAAAAATCCGGAAATTATTGGCAACCTGTGGCTTTAGCTGTAATCATTGTGATAATTGCCCTTGGATTATCTTTTACAATTTACGGAAAGGTAAATATGCTTTTAGTTATTTTGATTATTACCACAGTTTCACTGTCCGCCACACTGATTCCTAAATTGAACAATAACAAGCGATCTTACGACGTCGGCATGTATTTTATCCTGATTTTTAGTATAGCCGTTGCATCTATGGCTGATATTAACAGTTTTAAAGAGGTTGCTCCTTATTTATTACGTTATTTGGGCTGGGTAGTTTTCGGCAGCTTGTTTTTGCACCTGCTTTGGTGCAAAATTTTTAAATTGAAAGGCGATTTAATGATAGTTGTTTCCGTGGCTCTGATTTGTTCTCCACCATTTGTGCCGGCCATTGCCGGTCACGTAAAAAATAAAGATTTAGTAGTAGCCGGGCTTACCGTTGGTTTAATTGGCTATGCTATTGGGAATTATCTGGGTATTACAATGGCCTGGGTACTGCATGCGCTTGGAAAATGAAGGAATAAATGTTTTCAGCAGAGCGAATGCAATATATAAAACGATTTTAAGTTATATTACATTGAAAAACAAAAAAGATTCAAATGAACAAAGCTATTTTACCCGTTGTGGGTGTTCTTCTATTTTTATTTAGCGTAAATCAGGTTTCCTGTCAGAAATATACCGTTAGCGGATATCTTAAAGATGCATCGTCAGGCGAAGCACTTATTGGCGCAAATATTTTCGACTCCGCTTCCTACGTTGGTACAACCACCAACTCATACGGGTTTTACAGCATGAAGCTGGAGGCAGGGCGGCATGTTGTAGTTTTTTCTTATGTTGGTTACAACCCTCAAATGCTAAATATTGATTTGCAAAAAGATACAACACTGACCTTTGAGCTTAACCCGGGTAAAATGCTCGATGAAGTAGTTGTTAAGGCCGATGCAAAGGATTTGGTCGAAAGTACACAAACCAGCAGTCACAAAGTTGAGATGATTGAGCTCAAGAAAATGCCGGCGTTTCTGGGAGAAATCGACCTGATGAAAGGTATTCAGAAGTTACCCGGAATTCAATCCGGGAACGAGGTGTTTTCAGGGATTTATGTGCGCGGCGGCTCTCCGGGACAAAACCTTATTCTACTCGATGGTGTGCCGGTTTACAACGTGAATCATCTTTTTGGATTCTTTTCCGTTTTTAACACCGATGCCATTAATAATGTAGAAGTTATGAAAGGTGGTTTTCCCGCTCGCTATGGCGGACGACTTTCATCTGTTATTGATATTCGCATGAAAGAGGGCAACATGAAGAATTATGAGTATGAAGGTTCTATCGGGCTTTTATCTGCAAAATTAACCATTTCCGGGCCGATTATTAAAGATAAAACCTCGTTTATTATTTCCGGCAGACGCTCGTATTTCGATGTTTTTACACGACTTATTTCTGCATCGCAAGATCTTGGCGATGCCGGTTTTTGGTTTGGCGACCTGAACGTGAAAGTTAATCATAAATTTAGTTCCAGAGACCGTTTATATCTGAGTGCATACACCGGCGAAGATAATTTCTATTTTGGTGATGAGTGGAGCGACGGCGACATAAAAGATATTTTTGATTTTGAGCTTAAATGGGGAAATATTACATCATCAGCACGTTGGAACCACGTTTTTTCGGGAAATTTATTCAGCAACACAACCTTTACATACAGTCGATTTCGCTTTTCAGAAAATCTAATGATTGCCTATGAAGACAAGGCCTATAATGATTATTATTCCATGGAGCAACTATATTTCTCTGGTATTCAGGATTACTCCCTAAAAGTTGATTTTGATTATTACCCCGATTTGGCACATCAGGTAAAATTTGGTGCCGACTATATTTACCATATTTATTCACCCGGAGTGAGCCGTTTTTCAGCCGAAGCTTCGGACATGGAAGCCATTCACGATGAAATTGGTACACATACGTACGCTAATGAACTATCAGCCTATATTGAAGATACGTGGGAAATTAACGATGCATTTAAAACAAATATTGGCGCTCGTTATAGTGCCTATTTTGTTGATGGAGAAACATACCAAAGTCTTGAACCACGTTTTAGTATTCGGTCTAAACTTGCCCAAAACTTTTCCCTGAAAGGTTCCGTAGCCTACATGAAACAATACATTCATTTGCTGACAAACACTTCTGTTACGTTGCCAACAGATTTGTGGGTGCCTGCCACAAAAAATGTACCTCCGCAAAAAAGCTGGCAATATGCTTTGGGTGCCAACTGGCTTATAGACAATAGCTGGAAGCTCAGTCTGGAAGCTTACTACAAAGATATGTTGAATGTTATCGCTTATAGAGAAGGTGCGCAATTCGTTCCAACAGATAAAAATTGGGAAAATAAAGTAGCCAGCGGCAGAGGGTGGTCTTACGGAGCAGAGTTTATGGGCGAAAAATCATGGAAAAAAACATCTGTTACACTAGCCTATACATTATCGTGGAGCAACCGACAATTTGAAGATATAAACATGGGAAAAGCATATCCCTACAAATATGACCGCCGCCACGATGTTAACTTTTCATTTACGCATGCATTCGGGGAAAGGGTTGATTTGGCGCTGAACTGGATCTATACCTCAGGTAGTGCATTTACTATTCCTTTTGAGTTTTTTCCCGATCCGGGCGATCCTATCAGTAGTTATTCATACGCAGATAATGTAACCTATTTCGAAAGCCGAAATAATTACCGTGCGCCCTCATACCACAGGCTCGATATCGGCATTAACTTTCACTCCAATAAAAAGTGGGGCAGGGGAACGTGGTCGTTATCCCTTTTCAACGCTTATGGCAGGAATAATCCTGTTTTTATGTTTGTTGAAGAAGGAAACAATGGGTTAACACTCAAAAAATATACATTTTTTAAATATGTTCCATCCATTAGTTACCGGTTTAGAATAAAATAAAATGATTATGAAATACTTATTATGTATTATATTGCTTTTTGCTATTTTTCATGCCTGCGAAGAAGAAGTGCCAATTGATGTGAGCGGTGTAGAATCGAAACCCGTTCTCAGTGGTTTGTTTTTCCAGGGAGAAAACCTAAATGTCAAACTTTCGCAAACAGCTATTATAGGGCAGGACGATGAACCCCCGGCCATTACCAATGCTACTGTTAACCTATTTGTGAACAATAGTTTTGTGGAGCAGCTTAGTCATTCGGGTAATGGTGAGTATTCTTCTGAACTGAAAACCCAATCCGGCAATACGTATGAAGTTCAAGTACAATCGGGAGAAGACATTTTCTCCGGAAAATGCTTTTTACCAGACACGGTACCGGTAATTCGCATCGATTCTGTTCAAAAAACAGATATTACAATTGATGATTATTACGAAAACACCCGTGCACTGGCTATCAGTTTTACTTTTAATGATTTGCCCGGCGATCATTTTTACGCAATAAATATTAAAAAAACTACGAACAATCAAGATTTTTATTACGATGTATCTCAACTGTTTTTTTATGAATATGATTATATGAGTGCTGATGTTTCCTTGGAAGAAGAACCCTCCATAATAATGTATGATTATCTCCGGTTTCCGGATAGCCGTTTTGACGGCACACAAAAAACCTACAAATTTGGCATGCAATACGATGAGTGGTCGGCTGAGGAGTGGATCAACCAGAATTCAGAATTTGAGCTTGTGTTTTATATGCTGAGTGAAGATTATTACAAGCATCTACAAGCCAGGGACTTATATTATTCCACTGTTTACGACTTTTTTGCCGAAAGTGTAAATTTTCATAGCAATGTAGATGGTGGAATTGGCATTTTTGCAGGTGCCAGTGTGGTAAGAGTTCCTATTGATATTGTGGGAGCTATTCAAGATTAATATTTTTTATAAACATAAGGAGATGTCTCGGTTTTGCTGTAAACCAACAATCAAAGATGCGCCATGAAGCCGGCGATTTGTTGAAAGTTTTTGTTCCGGCAGATTGCAAATGCCGTCATTCTGAGCTGTAGTAAAGGAGTTTGATGTTATTTTGACATAAAGCATTTTCAAGGTCAGGGACAAAACCTGTGATTATTTTTACTCACACCACCATTAAATTACACCCACGGATATCACTTTGGTCGAAACGGCCGAGTACCCGGAAACTGCCATCAGCAAAAACTTCTCCAATGTCTTGTGTTTCAATGAACGCACAGGAATGTCGATTGGCCAGGTCGATGATTTTTAAACCGCCTCTGCCCTGAGTTTGCGTGCTGAGTGGATTGTAAAAATCGTAAGTGAGCACTTTCATCCATGGCGGCGTTTGATAAACACCTTCGCCTTTGCTGTAGGCCTGCGACAAAAGTTCCGTCATTCCATATTCTGAGTGGATTTTTTTTACGCCCAATCCGTCTTTTAAAATGGCATGCATTTCTTCCCGAATCATCTCTTTTCTTCGTCCTTTCATACCCCCGGTTTCCATAATAATGGTGTTTGGCAGGTTTAGATCGTATTGTTCAGCAAAATCAAGTAAAGCAAAGGTTACACCTAGCAGAAGCGTTGGTATTCCGGCTTTTTCATTCTCTGTGAGTTGATTGGCCAATTTTTCATGATCGTACAAATAAAATCCGCTTTCGTTGTATTTGCTTGTTTCTACAAACTTTTTAGCCATATATACCAAAGAGGAGCCATCTCGTTCAAGGTAACCAGGAAGCAAAGCAAGCACACAAAAGTTTTCTACAGGTCCGTAAAAATATTCAAACCCGTGAAAAAAACTTTGTTCATATAAATTGATGTCGTAAACGTAGTGCCGTGAGGTTTGTGTGCCTGTTGTACCGCTTGATGTAAAAACTATTTCTGCATTATTTTGGCACGTAACCTTTTTCGATTTAAACAATTCTATTGGTAAAAACGGTATTTGCTTAATGTGATTTATTTTTGAGGTTTTTACATTCAGGTTTTTTATAAAATCCTGATAAACCGGGTTTGTATGTGCTTGTTCCTGAAATAGTTTTATGGCAGCCCGGTCAAAATCAAAAGTCTTACTCAGATAATCAGCAAAAGATAAGGAATATGCCATAAGAATATGTTTAATTGAATATACGTTAAAAGTTTGTTATAAATAAGAATAGAAAACGCAATGTAATGAAACTAAACAATTCTCTACAATCAAAAATTGAACCGCATTAGAAAATTTTGTATATTATACTGAATTTACATCGAACTCACATTATTAAAGCATGTGAATATTCGATTATATTTTTGAACATAAAAAATTACAGCCATGAGAAAATTCAAATTAATTGTTTGCTTCACTTTGATATATAGTGCTTTATCAGCTCAATTGGTGGAGAACGATACAATATCATTCAAAGGCGTTGTTTTTAATGAAAATAATGAACCCATGCCCAATGCGCATATTCTTATTAATGAGCGTAAAGGAACACTCACTTCGCCCGAAGGTTTTTTTAATTTTAGAGTAAATGCAAGTGATTCCATTACCTTTTCTTATTTAGGATATAAAAGTTTCAACTTTGTTGTGCCCGATACTTTAACAAGAATAGGTTATGTGGCAGGAATTTTTTTGAAACGTGATACATTATCGCTGCCAGAAGTTGTTGTTTTGCCGTGGATTAGTAAACAGCATTTCCGGCAGGCGTTTGTGAATAGTGATCAACTATCAAAACAGGAAGCACATGCAAAAGCCAACCTGAACCAGGTTGCAGGCCAAACTCCCAACAGGTATAGTTACATGCATTCCAGTGGTGTGGAGTTGCAACAAAAACAATTTACAAACAGGCAGCAATACAAAGGCCTAATTTCACCCGACGATATGGTGAGTGTCGGAATTCCTTATGCCATAGGATTAATTTATAACCTGGCTACAAGGAGCAAGGCTAAACAAGCCGAAATAAAACGCATGAAAAAACGCTTATTAGAGTACAAATATTTCATGGAAAGAAAAAAAGAAGAGGATCAACCTGATGGGAAATAGTGAACTTGTACATAAAAGTTAAGCGTAAAAATTTCAGGTCAATCCCCTTTAATACATTTAATTACAAAAAGCGTGCTAAAATGAATGCAGAAGAAATAAGAAACTATTGCCTCGCTAAAAAGCAAGTCTCAGAGGGTTTTCCGTTTAATGAAACAGCTTTGGTTTTTAAGGTTGCTGAAAAAATGTTTGCTCTGCTCGATTTAGAAGCTGATTTGCGAATCAGCCTAAAATGTGACCCGCAAAAAGCTTTGGAGCTTCGCGAAACTTATCCGGCAATTCAACCCGGCTATCACATGAACAAGAAACACTGGAACACAATTTATGTTGATGGTTCAATTTCGCAAGAACTTTTGCATGAACTAATCGACCATTCATACCATCTGGTTGTAAGCAAACTAAAAGTAAAGCTGCGAAGAGAACTGGGTCTGGATTAATGTTTTGTTATATTTTTCAATCTAATATCATTATGTTTGTATCAGATTTTTGGTTGAAATTATTTTAACTTATGCCTAAAAAAATTTCAATAAACAATGAAGGATAAAGTTGCAATTATTACCGGAGCATCTTCAGGAATAGGTAAAGCCCTCGCTTTTGAGTTGGCTAAACAGGGTTGTAACCTTTCTCTGGCAGCTCGCAGATACAATAAACTGGAAGAAATAAAAACCAAAATCCTCAAAAAATATCACGTCGATATTATAATCCATGAAACAGACGTAAGCCATGAAGACCAATGCAAAGTTTTGGTCAATAAAACGGTGGAATATTATAAAAAAATTGACATCCTGATCAATAATGCCGGCATCAGCATGCGTGCACTGTTTGAAGATGTAGATTTGGATGTTATTAGAAAGTTGATGGACATAAATTTTTATGGCACTGTATTTTGTACAAAATATGCACTGCCATACATCATGCAATCGAAAGGCAGCATTACCGGCATTACTTCCATAGCTGGTTTTCACGGTTTGCCGGCCAGGTCAGGCTATTCAGCATCTAAATTTGCGATGCACGGATTTTTAGAAACCATCCGTATCGAAAACCTTCGAAATGGAGTTCATGTGCTCATTGCAGCACCTGGTTTTGTGCAGTCAAATGTACGTGTATCTGCACTTACTGCCAACGGAACGCCACAAGGGAAAAGTCCGCGCAACGAAAACCGAATGATGACTTCTGAGCAGGCTGCACGGAAAATTGTCAAAGGCATTAAGCACCGCCGAAGGAATATTATTTTATCAGCAAAAGGCAAACTTTCTGTGTTATTTCAACGAATTTTGCCACATTTGTTAGATCGGCTTTTTTATAAAGCTATGGCTAAAGAACCTGATTCACCATTAAAAAAAGATTGATAATGTACGAACACACTACAAAACTAAGGGTCAGATACAATGAAACCGACAAAATGGGAATTGTTTACCATTCTCATTACATTGAATATTACGAAGTTGCAAGAACAGAGTGTATACGTTCGATCGGAATATCTTATCGCGAACTCGAAGAGAGCGGTATTATTTTGCCCGTTATTAAAGCAGAATCAAACTACCGGGATTCGTTATATTATGATGATGAAGTAGAGATTGTTGCACGTATTACAGAAATGCCTGAGTATAAAATCAAATTTGATTATGAGGTTTTGAAGAACAAAAAATGCGTTAATACCGGCCATACAGAATTACTTTTTTACAACATTCACAAAAAGCGTCCCTGCAAAGCTCCTGAAGAATTATTAGAAAAACTGAAACCATATTTTTCTGAGAAAATGATGATAAAATGACCGTAACTAACAAAAGAAAAAATATTGTACTCACAGGAGCGGGTGGGGGCATAGGGTTTGAAATACTGAAAATTCTGCTTAAGAATCAAAAGACCCATGTAACAGCATTTACCCGGAATGCAAGCCGGCTAAAAAGTGCTTTGAGCCACAATGCACCGAACTTATCCATACAAGAGCTCGATTTTACTGTTTTACCCGATAAGTTAGATGCTACAACATTTTTCGGCCATTTGAATCATATCGATATTTTAATAAATAATGCCGGATATCTTGAAAATAAACCTTTTGAAGAATTTTCTGCACAGGAGATTCAATCCATTGTGGACGTGAATTTTACAGGAGCTATGCGCGTAACGCAAATGTGCCTTCCATTGTTGGAAAAGAGTCCCGAAGCCCATGTTGTAAATATCGGCAGCATGGGAGGCGTACAGGGAAGTAAAAAATTTGCAGGATTATCGGTCTATGCCGCAGCCAAAGCAGCCATAGCAACATTTACAGAAGTTTTAGCCGAAGAATACAAAAACCGGAACATTCATTTCAATTGTTTGGCACTGGGCGCCATTGAAACGCAAATGTTCAACAAGGCATTTCCCGGACAAAAAGCCCCGCAAAAGCCCGATGAAATGGCAAAATTTATCTGCGATTTTGCTTTGAAACAACGCAACTATTTTAACGGCAAAATTATTCCTGTTGCCACAGCAACTCCATGACCAAAATTGTTATTTTTGCATAAAAAGCCAACATGCTCAGTATTTGCATTCCTGTATACAATCATTATGTCTTTCCATTGGTTAAGGTTTTATCTGAACAAATTCAGGCGTGTACTGAAACAGTGGATATTCTTATACTGGATGATTGTTCCGATGAAAAATATACTGAGCAAAATCGCGAAGAATGCAAGGCACATGCCCAATATGTTGTTCTACCAAAAAATGTTGGCCGGGCAAAAATCCGGAATTTATTTCCAAAATATACACAACATCCGTATTTGCTTTATCTCGATGGCGATGTGAGAGTTACGCACCCGGGTTTTATTCAATCGTACATCCCACTGATAAAAAACACGAAAGTTTATGTCGTTACCGGCGGGCACAAATATCCTGAATCTTTTCCCGGCCGAAATTATGCCTTGCGATGGAAATTTGGCGTAAAGCGGGAGACTCTTCCGGCTTCGCAGCGCTATCAAAACCCATATAAATCTTTTAAAACCAGTAATTTTTTAATTTCCCGTGAGTTGCTATTAAAGGTAAAATTTAACGAATCATTAAGCGGTTATGGCCACGAGGACACTTTATTTGGATTTGATTTAAAAACGCATAAAATCCCAATTTCACATATTGATAACCCGGTAGAGATTGAAAAAATAGACACAAACAGGCTTTTTCTACAAAAAACCGAGGAAAGCATTCGCAATTTACTAAAGGCCTGGGAAATAACAGGCTACGATGCTGGTTTTGTTAACGATATCAGTCTGATGAAAGCATATTCCAAACTCGAAAAAAGTAGTTGGTTGCCATTTTTTAACTTCACCTTCCGGCTGGCACAACCAGTTCTTAAGTTTTTTATTGTCAGTGGTTTTGCTACTTTATGGTTTTTTGATGTTTATAAATTGGGGTATCTTATTCGCCACAAACAACACACACATAGATCATAGACCTTTCTTTTTCTTAATCAATCAATACTTATAATTCACATATAAATATAATTGAATTGGTGCGATATTTTCAACAAACTTATTGTTTGTATTGTTACAGTTATTTACGCAGAATTACCTGTTTTTCCGGCAAAAAAAATTGTATATTTCAATGAAAATTAATTAAATAAATGAGGAAGGTTTATATTCAACAAATCGTTATTGTTTTATTACTCTCCTGTCTTTTTATTTTTAACTCACAAGCACAAGACAGAGAGGCTCTTATAGCAATTGATGATGACTCGGTATCTTTATTGCAAAAAGCAAATATTTATAAAAAGCAGTCGCTGCAAGCTCGGGAAAAACGTGAATATAATTCTGCATTATACATTGCGAAAAAATCATTAAAGTATTTTTTCAGTTATTATCGGCAATCCCCGGAATCATTAAAACCAGCTCGTATAACCGATGTGGCCATGCTGCAACGCGAGGTTGCCATAAACTATTATTATTTAGGCGAATATGTTGAAGCCGTTTTGTATTATAATAAATCCATAAATAATATTGTACAAAACTTAAGTAAAATACCCGATAAAAGAATATCCGAAGCACGTCAAACATTGGCACGGTCCTATAATGGTAAAGCTGTAATATTTTCATATCAGGGAGATTATGCTGCTTCTCTTCAGGCATTTATCAATGCTGCCAAAATTTACGAAGAGAATAATAATATGGCGGGTGCTGCCAAAATATATAACAACATTGGAATATTGCAAAAAGAGCAGGGTAATTTTGATATAGCTCTCGATTATTACAACAGATCGTTGCAAATTTACGGTAGTATCAACAACGAAGAACACCAGGCATCGGTTTATAGTAATATGGGACTTTTGTTTATTCGTAAAGAACAACCGGATAAGGCATTAGATTATCTCACAAAAGCTCAAATATTAAATAAAAAGCATGATAACAGGTCTGCCCTGGGTCGTACAGTACAAAATATCGGAGAATTAAATTACAGCCTCGGAGAATATCATGAAGCCGAAAAAAGGTTCGAAGAAGCCCTTGCAATCAAGAAAGAAAACAATAACAGAGAAGGTATTAGTGTAGCTCATTTGGGTCTTGCCAAAGTAAACTATCAACTAAAAAAATATCAAAAAGCAGCTGATCAGGCTCAATTGGCACTCCAAATTGCAAATCAAATGAATTTGCTAAAAATAAAAGTTGAAACCTCGGAATTGCTTTTTTTAATTTATCAAAAAACAGGCATGTACAAGAGTGCTCTGGAGTATCATCAAAAATTTAAAAAGTATAGCGATACGCTACATGATAAAGATAAAAATCTCATTTCAACTAAATTGCAGATTAAATATGATCTAAGCAAAAAAGAACAGCAAATTCAACTCTTAAACAAAGAGAAAAAACTCAGGTTGGCAGAATTACAAAAGAACAGGGAAAAAAATAAAAAGCAGCGCCTAATAATCTGGTTCATAATAACAGCACTGTTTTTCACACTCATTTATACTGTTTTAGTGTACATACGTTACCGGAAAAATCAAAAGCAGAAAAGCATTATTCAGCGTCAGGAAATTTCCATGAAAGAGAAGAACGATTATCTTAAAAGTGCTTTTGATGAATTGCGACAACAAAAAGAAGAATTACAAAAACAACGCGATGCCATTGAAGGTCAAAAAAACAAAACGTTTAATCTTTTCAATGACCTAAAATCAAGCATAATATACGCCAAATACATTCAAAATGCCTTGCTTCCGTCGCAACAGGTTTTTAAACAAATTTTTAAAGAGTTCTTTATACTGAACATTCCTCACAGTATTGTTAGCGGCGATTTTTATTGGGTGAGGCAGGTAAATAAATGGAAAATATTGGCTGTAGCTGATTGTACCGGCCATGGCGTACCAGGTGCACTAATGAGTATGCTGGGAATTACTTACCTAAATGAAATAGTAAAATACGAGAAAGTTAAAAATGTGAATCAAGTGCTTGAAATTCTGCGGGAATATATAATTGATGCATTAAAAAACAAAGAAGATGAAAGTAATAAGCGGGATGGCATGGATATTTCCATGATTGCACTGGATACCGAGTTGGAAAAACTACTATTTTCCGGTGCAAACGGGAATCTCTATCTTATTCGCAAAGGAGATCATCCCCTAATATGTAATAGTGAAATTGTTGAGCCCGATCAAATTGTTGAAAATCAATACTTATATGTTTTTAAAGGCGACCGTATGCCCATTGGATACGAAGAAGAAATGAAACAATTTACACAACAAACCATTAAGATCGAAAAAGGAGACCAGATATATATGTTTAGCGACGGATATGCCGATCAGTTTGGCGGACCAGATAACAAAAAGCTAAAATATAAGCGCTTTAAAGAAATTTTACTACACAATGCCTCGATGCCCTACATTGAACAGCGCGCAGTATTGGAACACTATTTTGAACAATGGAAAGGCTCCAGACGGCAGATTGATGATGTACTCATTACCGGAGTGAAACTATAACCGGCATAAACCAATTAAAGCTGATGTTTACTTTTACTTAACAAATGAATGCTTCATATTAAAGAAAGTTTTTATAAATTTACCGTTTAAATATTAACTAAACATAAAACTATGACAGATTTTGAAAAAGTAAAAGATTATCTCGTCGAGCTCGAATACTCCATTATTCATGAAGACCCCGAAGAAGAGTTGTTTGTTGTAGAAAATGAAGAAGCAGGAATAAATAACCTTATCATTGATTGTGAAGGTGAAATCCTGATAATTGAACAACTAATTATGGATTTGCCTGTTGATGACAAAGAAGTATACAAAAGCTTACTTATAAAGAACAGGGAAATTGTACATGGAGCATTTGCCCTCGATGAAGACGGAAAACGATTGCTATTCAGGGACACTCTACAGCTTGAGAATCTTGACTTTAATGAGTTACAGGGAACACTAAACTCATTAGAACTATTATTAAGCGAATTTGGCGGAAAAATAATCGAAATATCAAAACTTAAATAAATACATCCATGGGAATATTTAACAGACTATTCAAAGTAGGAGAGGCAGAAGCACATGCTGCTATAGATAAACTCGAGGATCCCATTAAAATGATTGAACAGGGAATCCGCGATCTTAAAAAAGATCTTGATAAAAGCCTGCAAGCGTTAGCAGAAGTAAAAGCATTGGCCATCCGGTCGCGCCGTGAAGCAAGCGAAGCCAAAGACAAAGCCAATAATTATGAGCAAAAAGCAGTATTACTGATCAAAAAAGCAGAAAAAGGCGAAATTGAACCCGAAGAAGCCGACAGGCTCGCTACCGAAGCACTCGCAAGAAAAGAAGAAACCATAACTCAAGCTGCCCGCGCAAAAACCGAAGTGGAAAATTTCGACCGCAATATTGCCAAACTGCAAAGCACTATCAATAAACTAAAATCGCAAATCAGCCATTATGAGAATGAGCTTAAAACACTGAAAGCGAGAGACAGGGTCAGTAAAGCAACGAAAAAAATAAACAAGTCAATGACCAATATTGACAGTAGCAGCACAGTCTCCCGCCTTGAGCGCATGAAAGACAAAGTAGCCCAACAGGAAGCAATGGCCGAAGCCTACGGCGAAATGGCAAATGAAAGCAAATCTGTTGATGATGAAATCGAAGAGGCACTTAAAGATGAACCATCTGCCAAAGCTTCTGACGCTCTGGCTGATCTGAAAGCTAAACTCAACAAATAATTAAACATGTTTTTGTTAAACAAAAACTAATTATTCACAAAAGGCTGCCCGGGAACTTTCAAAACTCCCGTTCAGCCTTATATCATTTTTATTATGGGGCTATTTGACAGGTTTAAAAAAGATAAAACAAATTACGATGTTACCAACATGAAGGTAACCGATCTCGACCAGGGGTTTATTTTCGAGTACGACCTGAAAACATGGGAGGTCGTTGAAGTGTATAAATATGACTGGGGTGATAACGAATTTTCTTTTGAGTATAAAATTTCAACCGGAAGTGAAACCCGCTTCCTTAGCGTCGAAGATGATGATGAACTATTCATCGTTATCAGCAAAAAAGAAAACATACGAAAAATTAACGAAGACCTGCCTGAATTCCTCGCAAACGAAAAACCACCAAAAAAAATCGTATATAACGATAAAGAATTCTTTCTCGATGAGGAATCTCCGGGATATTTTTGTAATTTGACCCGTGATAAAAACAATTGGATTGAATTTATTTGCTGGACATACATCGACAGCGATGAAAAAGAGGTGATTGAATTGGAACAGTGGGGCGAAAAAGAGTTCGAAGCCTCAACCGGAATAGTCATAAAACCATTTGAAATATCCAATATTATACCGGCAGAAAAAAAGTAACTAAATAAGAACTGAAAATTATATGCGTATGAAAACAATCAAATACACCATTCTGATCGGAGTACTTCTGATACTGGCCGGGTGTACAAGTTCATCTGTTAAGTATGAGAAATCCCCGCTCGATGATGTGATCAAGGGCTTAAGCCAACTGCAGGATTTTTCTATCATACTTTATGACATGAATTATGATGAAGGAAAAAACGTATACAAACACAAGTATCAGGTAATTGTGCCAAAAGAAGATACTGTAGTTTCAGAAATTTCTCCATGGTACACCGTATCCGATGTGTTTTTTCAAAAACATGTCGATAATATGGGCATGGAAATCGCCTCAAAAAAAGACGGAAAACTTATAAAAAAAGCCGCTCCTCCCGGTTACAATCATTACGTAGGAAATGAACGCTATGGCCGTTGGAACCAACGAAACGGCGGTTCATTCTGGGAGTTTTACGGCAAATATGCATTTATGAGCAGCATGTTCCACATGATGTCAAATCCCGTGCGGCAGCGACATTACTACGATTACCAAAGCAACTATTATGGCAATCGGAATTATTATGGCCCCCGCAATAACGGACGTTACGCCTATGGCACCAATAGCCGCTACAATAGTTCAAGAACATCTACTGCCTGGAACAACAAACCAAATACGTTCAAGCAAAAAGTCCGAAGCCGTGTGAAGCAAAGTGCTACAGCCACCAAGCGCCGTATGCGCAGTACTTCACGTTACGGTTCCAGTTATCGGTCAAGAGGTGGAGGATTTGGAAAATAATTTAAACATATATTAGCCATGGAAGAACTACTTCAAAACGAATATGTCGTATATTTAATAAACACATTTGCTTATTTAGCAAATGCTTTTGTATTGTTCCTGATTGGTAAAATCGCCTATCAGCTTTTTCATCCAAAAATTCAGGTGAAAAACGAATTAGTTGAAAAAGATAACTTTGCATTTGCAATAGCTCATACCGGCTACTTTATCGGAATTTTGCTTGCCATTGGAAGTGCCATAGTCGGCCCTTCGCATGGTTTATACACCGATTTATTTGATATAACCACATACGGTTTGCTGGCAATAATTCTGTTGAACATCAGTACCATTGTTACCGATAAAATTCTGTTGTCGAAATTCAGTGTACGAAAAGAAATTATAGAAGATAAAAACGAAGGAACCGGTGCCATTGAGGGAGCCAACGCCATTGCCAGTGGTTTGGTTTTAATGGGTGCCGTTACAGGGCAAAGTCATACCGGAATGAATGGCTACGTGTCTGCCATCCTTTTTTGGGCTATTGGTCAGGTTGCCGTTATTTTAATTGCATGGATGTATAACCTCATAACCAAGTACAATATACACGAAGAAATAGAAAAAGACAATGTAGCCGTGGGTATTGGCTTTTCAGGAGCAATTCTTGCCATTGCCAACTTAGTTAGATTTGCCCTGGCCGGCGACTTTGTAAGCTGGACAGTTACTTTTACCGATATTGGTTTTGAGATTGCCCTGGGACTCCTTTTATTGCCAATTGTACGTTTTCTTACCGATAAAATTTTATTGCCCGGTCAAAAACTGACAGACGAGGTCGTAAACCAGGAAAAACCCAACATTGGGGCAGGACTGATAGAAGCTTTTGCCTATGTTGGAGGTTCGGTTTTAATAACCTGGTGCCTCTAAGAAATTTATGAGATTCAAATAATTTGCAACCATTTTTCAGCCAGAAAATTGTTGAGGAATGGTTGCATTCAATTGTAAAAGAACTTTTAAATCATATTTTTTATGCCTATCCGTTCCCGGGTTCTCAAAATGGCCATATTTGCAACCGGCCTTTCCGGTATTGTTGCTGAATATATCCTTTCTACACTGGCTACTTATTTTCTTGGCGACTCTGTTTTACAATGGACACTCATCTTGAGCATCATGATGTTTTCTATGGGTGTGGGCAGTCGTATTAGCAAACTTTTTCAGGGTAACTTACTGCAAACCTTCATTTTTATTGAATTTGGCCTCTCTGTTTTAGTGGCATATTCATCTATTGCAGCCTACACTGCTGCTGCTTTCACCATTTATACAGGAGCCATAATTTACTCAATGAGCATTATTATTGGATTGTTCATTGGTATGGAAATTCCATTGGTCATCAGACTTAATAATTCTTTTGAAATATTGCGGGTCAATATTTCATCGGTTATGGAGCAGGATTACTACGGAAGCCTGGCCGGAGGGTTGTTTTTTGCTTTTATTGGTCTTCCGTATTTGGGCATTACTTTTACGCCGTTTGTATTGGGGATGGTCAACTTTGTGGTTGCATTATCGTTATTCATAATTCTGCGACCAAAAATAAAAAAGCATATTCGCATTTCCATTCAGGCAGCCGGGCTATTAGTAGGAGCGGTAATTGTAGCAGGATTTTTTATTGTTGAACCGATTATTCTTTTTGGAGAACAAAAAAAATATAAAGACAAAGTCATTTTTGAGGAGCAGAGCCGTTATCAAAAAGTTGTCATTACACAATGGAAAAACGATTATTGGTTGTTTATCGATGGAAATCAGCAACTTTCAACACTCGATGAAGCACTTTATCATGAGCCGATGGTGCATCCTGCAATGAAATCAGTACAATACCCACAACAAGTTTTAATTTTAGGAGGAGGAGATGGTTGTGCAGCCCGCGAAGTGCTGAAATATAATCAAACAGAGCTGATTACACTGGTTGACCTCGATCCGCTCATTACTGAACTCGGACGGACTCATCCGGCTTTTGTAGAAATGAATAACAATTCATTAAACAATTCAAAAGTAAGTATAGTAAATAAAGATGCTTATAAATTCCTTAGCGAAACAAACCGTTATTGGGATGTAATTATCATAGATTTACCCGATCCCAAAACCATCGAGCTGGGGCGATTATACTCAAAAGAATTTTACCAATTGTGTAAGAGACATTTACGTCCCGGTGGTGCCATGGTTACACAAGCGGGAAGCCCTTATTATGCAACTAAAGCTTTTCGATGTATCATCAAAACTGTTGATGCAGCAGGCTTTACAGCTGTTCCATTGCATAACCAGGTGGTAACGCTGGGCGAGTGGGGCTGGGTGCTTGGCTTAAAAAGTACAACAAAAGAAAAAGCCCTCAAACATCTTCACAATCTGCATTTTAACGATGTAGATACCAAATGGCTTAACAACGAAGCTATGTATTTGATTACATCTTTTGGAAAACAATATTATGGAATCGATGTAGGAGAGGTTGAAGTCAATAAAATTCATAAACCTGTTCTCTATAAATATTATCTCGATGGCAATTGGGACTTATATTAACCCTAAATCATATCTATGAAGAAACAATATCTGATATTTGCACTCAAGGTTAGTTTGGTTTTTGTCGGACTCATTTGGTTTGTATATGTTATTGACCTTATTATCCCGTATGATTTTTCCTATGCAGGAATCAAACCCCGCAGTTTAAGCGGGTTAAAAGGAATTGTTTTGAGTCCTTTTATTCATGCCAGTCTGATACATATCATTAGCAATACTTTGCCATTATTCGTTTTATTGTTTATTCTTTTCCTGTTTTATAAACGATGGTCGTGGCTTATCATTTTTTTATCGATAATATTTACTGGAATTGCAGTTTGGCTGGTAGCAAGGTCAAATTTTCATGTAGGCGCCAGCGGCCTCATTTATGCGCTTGCTGCATTTCTGGTTACAACCGGCATTTATTTACGATCGGTAAAAGCCATATTAATTTCTGTTTTTGTAATTATTGCGTATGGCGGACTTATTTGGGGCGTAATGCCGTCAAGGCCATGGGTTTCCTGGGAGAGCCATTTGTTTGGCGCCGTAGCAGGCGTTTTGATAGCTTTTTTGTTGCACAAAACAATAAGAAAACGCCGGGAAGAAGAAAAAGAAAGTAAGCTGAGTAAAGAATAACCGGCTTTTTGTCGATTATTCTTTAGATACTTTTGTATTGCTAAAGTACTAGTGTCATGTCAAGTTTGATATTTCGGGTAAGTTGAAAAGATCAATACTTGGCTCGTAAGATTATGCTTGACATGACACTAGCAAAGCAAAGATCAAAATACCCTGTTCAAAAAAACATCCTGAAGATACGTATTTCCAAATGGATACAATCCGCCATATCAGCAACTATAATATACCCATGCTTTGAGCATTTTGACGCATTGGAGCCGGTTGGCTATTTCACAATATTGATCTACGCATATTTGCTAAATTAAGTCGTATCTGGTTTAATAATCAGCAATTTTTTTAAAAAGAAACACGAAAAACTTCAATTCTTATTATCTTGAGCAACAAAAATTTATAACCAAAAATCAAATCTATGCGTTTTCAGTTATTACTACTCATTTTTTTAGGTATTACTACCACGTTTACGTTTGCACAAGAGCAAGTTAATATTCCCGGATTTGGAAAACTACCTGTAACCAAAAAAGGCGACAACTATCAAATTACACTGGACAAATATGGTACTTTTGATTTTAAAGGAACCATTAAGCCTTTCGACCTTGAAACAGATGTAACCATTGACCAGCTCAAAAAATTTCCCGGGTACGAAGTAATGAATAGCCTGGGCTTAAAAGATATAAAGCTGAAAGTATCTTCAGCCGGCTTGTTTGTTGGCGCTAAAGCCGATACACGAAAAAATTTGAAAGTTCTGTTTGATTTCTTCAAAATAGATGCACCATATCTAACGGTAAATACCAAAATTGCTAAAACCAGCTTTGCGCTTGAGGGTTTTTTAGATTTTTCCCGCGAACCGGTAAAAATAACGATTATACCACCTGCCGGAACGCAAATGCAACTGGAAACCTTTTCTATACTTGCCGGTGCAGGAAAAGGTGGAGCCGGCATTAGCGTGGTAACTGAAATGCACATGAAACCCACAAAATGGGATCCGGCATTGAAAACAAAGTTTGAACTGGCTTACGACCTCCGTACACAGGAAATTTCCGGAAGCGGCTCCATGACAGATACCTGGGCAGATCCCTTTAACCTGGATAAATACCTGAAAAAGAATTCTATTTCGTTTACCAATACAGCCGTTTCACTGGGCTGGATTCCCGGTAGTCCAACACCCACAACAGTGGGTTTTGCCGTTGAAAATGCTAAATTTTTTGGTCTCGAGTTTGGCACCATAATGAGCATTTCTCCGGCCAATGGCGAACTTGCCCTAAAAGCCAAACGTAATAAAATGACCATGAACGATTTTACGTCCATTCTGCGCGATGGCTTTGGGCTTAAAATTCCCGATGTTTTCCCAAATGATGTGTATATCCGGGATGTTGAAATACTTTTTTCTCCAAATGGCGGTGAAATTGGCGAGTTTGAAATTGAACAGGGCTTTGCCATGAAAGGACAAGCCAAACTCATGGACGCCGTTGCTGCAAAAATTGATTATGCAGCCAGTTTTGAATCAGGTTATCATCTCGATGTAGATATCGATGCCAACATGAAAAAGGCATTAATGAATGAAATCCGTAAAGTGAAACCGCTGGCACCCGTTATGGACAGAGTGCTGAGTACCTTACAGTTGCGAAAAGTACGGGTGCGCATGGATGCCGGAACAGATTTAAAAATGACAGGTAAAACCCATGTTGCATTCGATGTTTTTGGCAAGCATCATAGTTTTAAAATGAAAGCTACACTTGATCCAAAGCAGATTATCGAAGAAATAATCGAAAAAATTCTTGAACAGGGTAAAATTATTGAAGTGGCCGGCCAGGTTGCAGATATTGCAGGCGAAGCCGGAAAAGCTGCCGTAGGCATAGTCAATGGCGTGAAAGATTTTGCCGGCGAATATAAAGATGATCTTCAACATTTACCACACAGCATGAGCAAATGCAGGAATGAGTGTATACCGAAACTGGCACGGAAGAAAGCAAATCCCATTTGGGACGGCTCCAATCTTGCTGTTTGGGAGTTTTACAGTAAAGTTTACCCTGAAGTATCAAAACTTCAGGGCGAAACCCTGGCCGAAACCAAAAAACTTCGTAAAGACCTGATTTGGAATGATTGGTTGAAACTGGCGCAGACAATCGATAGAAGATGGGCAAAAGTACGAAGAGACGGAACCTGTAAAGGCTACAAATGCAAGTGCGACAAATATAAAAAACTGATTGATAAAAAGCACAAAGAACATAAAAAGCTAAGGCACATGCTTTGGAGAGAGATGATGATCGACAATAATGAAAAGTCAGAAATTTATCACGCGCAAAATGTGGCAGATGGCATGTATTTCAACGTAAAAGGTTATCATTTTAAAGGACAACGAGAAAATGGTACTAAGATTGAAGGCTGGAAGCTCGATAAAGGCATAGACCGTGTTCTAAAGCTAATACCTGACAAGAAGTACCCCGATTTTTATTATATCCAATTACAACATAGCGAAAAAGTATTTGATGTGGTCGGAGATGGAACAAACCCGGGCGCACAAATTCAACTGTGGGATAAACATGGCAGGCCCGACCAACTTTTTAAATTTGTAGAAGTTGAAGGTTTGCCTGAAACCTATTATATTGTCAACCTCATGTCTGGCTTACAAATTACTTCGCATGGAAAAGCACAATTGCTAACTGTAGAAAAACCCACAAAAGCCGAAAATCAGCAATGGCGATTAACGAAAATAGCACCTGGCGATATTGCCCCGCCACCAAACGGTAAATATCGAATAAAAACAGCTGCAGTAAAAGGGCGCTACTTTGATGTTCCGGGAAGAGGCGCAAGTACAAAAGGAAAAGATGCTTACATACAACTTTGGAATATCGACAGAGGAGCCGACCGTACCATTGAGCTTAAAAAACATAAAAAAACCGGGTTGTACACACTGCAACCGCTGCACTCGAAATATGTATTCGATGTTGAAGGCTGGTCCTGGGACAATGGAGCGCGTATACAATTGTATACCAACAGGAAAGGTAGCAATCAATTATTCCAGTTTGTTTATGCCGGAGAACCCATGGCATACAAAATCAGAGCATCGCACAGCGGCAAATATATTGATGCTTCAAAAAGCCAGCTCCAAAAAAATGGCTGTAAAGTACAACAATGGGAAGGTCATGGAGGTTCTAACCAAAAATGGAAGCTCGAGCCCTTCCTGAAAAAATGGGGAATACCGCCGGGAAATCAGTCGTTTTATGTGAAAAACCTTTATTCAGGAAAATATTGGGATATTGGAGGCCGTGGAGCCGAAACCAATAAAAATGGAAAGAAGCTGAAAATGTGGGATTTAGATAGCGGTGCCGATCGCAAATATCGTTTTAAACGCTCAGGCGATGCCGATTGGCTCAATATTCAATGCCAGAATGGCGGCAAATACCTCGATGTAGTTGGTACGGGCGGAGAAAATGGAAAGAAAATTCAGCTTTGGGATAAAACCGGTAAAAATGACCAAAAATTTGCCATTGAAATTGTTTCGCCCACCACATTCACCATAAGAACGAAAGCGTGGAAGTGTATTGATATTTATGGCGACCCTTCTAAAGGCAATGCCTGGAAAGAAAACGGGCGACATCTCCAAACTAACGATAGAGGTTTTACTCCGGACAGGCTGTTTCAGCTTATTTATGCTGATGGCCCAAATAAAGGCAAAGTGTATCATTTTAAATAATTAAATTTAACGCTATGAGGCATATCGTTCTCGTCATCATCATTTTATTTGCCACAAATATTTTTGCACAAACCAATGACTGCTGGCCCATGTTCAGGGGAAATAAACAACTCGAAGGTTACACAAATGTACAACTGCCCGATAATCTCAAACTCTTGTGGAGTTTCAAAACCGGCGATGGCATAAAATCATCGCCTGTAATTTGCAACAATACCGTTTATATAGGTTCCAACGATGGCGCTCTGTATGCCATTGATAAAAACGGAAAGTTAAAATGGAAACATCAAACAGAAACATCTATTGAAGCAGCACCAATGATTGATGACCAGAATATTTACATTTCAAATCTCGAAGGTGCGCTGTTTGCACTCAAAAAAGAAACCGGAAAACAAAAATGGAAATACACAACAGACGGACGTATAAACGGGGCCGCTACAACGGTTAAAGGCCCTGATGGTAAAAAAAGTGTGATTGTTGGTAGTTACGATTTTTATTTACATTGTGTCGATATCAGCAGTGGCGACAGCCTGTGGAAGTACGAAGCGCAGAACTACATTAACGGAACACCCGCCGTAACCAATAATCTGGCTGTTTTCGGCGGTTGCGATGGCTTTCTCTATTTTGTGAATACAAAAACCGGGAAAGATCAATCTAAAATAAATATAGGAACTTACATAGCTTCATCTGCCGCAATAGCTAACAATATGGCTTATTTCGGCAACTACGATGGCATTTTTTACGGTGTCGATATCACGAAGCAATCAATCAAATGGAAACACGAGGGTTTACAGCCCTTTATTGGTTCGCCCGCAGTGCATGACGGCAAGGTGGTTATCGGTTCCAATGATTTCCATGTTTATTGTTTCGACAGCCAAACCGGAAAAGAACTTTGGAAGTTTAAAACCCGCAGAAAAATTGATGCATCACCCGTAATTGCCGGAAATAAAATCCTCATTGGCTCCGACGACGGGCGTTTGTATATGCTCGATCTTAATTCAGGCAAACGAATTTGGTCGTTCGAAATTGGCAGCCCGGTGTTAACCGCTCCCGCAGTTACCGAGAACATGATTGTGGTCGGTGCTATGGACGGAAATGTTTATGCATTTGGGAAATAAATTATTTGAAATCATCATATTTTACCTAAATATGTTATTTTTATAACTGATTAGGAATAGGATAACTGATTATTTCAGTATTCGAATACACCGATTTATGAAACATGTAATTGCATGGTTCGAGAAAGAGACCCGTTTTGTAAAGCCTGAAAACAGAAGATTTTACAAGGTTGGAAGTATTGGGTATTTACTTGGTTTGGTTCATATTTTTTTCATTCCCGTATTTTATTGGCTGGGATCAGCATTTATGGTCTGGTTTAATGTTTTTTTCAGTGTCCCGGCCTTTGTAATTAGTTTTTTTCTGAATAGGAGGGGATGGCACACTGCTGCGTTTACACTGGCTTTTCTGGAATTAACGTCACATCAGGTTTTGTCCGTATATTTTACCGGTTGGGAAACGGGTTTTCAATATTATCTTTTTTGTATAGCCGGAGTCGGATTTTTTATCCATAATTGGAACATCAAAATACGAGTGGCATTAAGTGCATTTGTTGTTTTGGTCTTTGCCGTAATATACCTGTTTTTCAAAGGCGAACCTGTTGTACAGGTTGATCCGGGCGTTGCCCACTGGGTTTATTTTGTCAATGCGTTGGCCTCCATGATCATTATTGTGTTATTGATCATGTACTATGTAAATCATGCCATTTCTTTTGAACAGAAGTTACAAAGCGCCAATAAAGAAATCACAACGAAAAGCAATCAAATTATTCAAAGTATAAGCTACGCCCAGCGCATACAAGCCGCTGTTCATCCCGATGATTCCCTGCTTCGGACGCATTTTAGCGATTATTTCATATTTATCCGCCCTAAAGACATCGTAAGTGGCGATTTTTATTGGTTTACAGAAAAAAACGGTAATGTAATTTTTACCGTAGCAGATTGCACCGGCCATGGTGTACCCGGGGCTTTTATGAGTATGCTTGGAATTACAATGTTGAACGAGATTGCCGCCCAGGACGACCTGAATAATGCTGCTAAAGTATTAAACAACTTGCGGAAAAAGATAAAAACTGCACTGGAACATCGCGAAGAAGAGCGCACAAAAGACGGCATGGATATGTCGCTCGGTATATTTAACAGGAAAAATAAAACATTGAAATGGGCAGGAGCCTATAATCCGCTTTATTTACTCAGGAGTGAGGATTTTTTTGAATATAAAGCTGATAAACAGCCCATTGGGAAGCATATGCGTGAAAAACCCTTTACACATCACGAAATTTTACTGGAAGACAACGATGTGCTATTCATGTTTACTGATGGGTTTTGCGATCAAATTGGTGGAGAAAAAAACAAAAAATATACACAAAAGCGCTTCAGGGAAATGCTTATCAAAAATCATAAATTACCGATGGTTGAGCAATATACAATTCTAAATAAAACGTTGATGGAGTGGAAAGGCAACAAAGAACAAATAGATGATATTTTGGTGATGGGAATCAATATCTAGCTTCGGCTCCGCTCAGCTACCGAGCTTCGGCTCCGCTCAGCTACCGAGCTTCGGCTCCTGCCTTCGGCTCCGCTCAGGCATCGGTATCGGTAAATATATTGGTTCCTGCCCTTTACGCTTAACTCACTAACTCTTTAAGGGAGCGAACCTCCACCGCGCAGCCTGTACAGAATTGCTACGTTACGGGCAAAAGCACCAAAACGAACGAAATTACTTTTTTATTGGTTAATATTCTGTAATACAGCTCAATCGAAGCGTTCCTTCTCCAGAGAAGGCCAGAATGAGGTGAAAAACACAGCAGGTAGCGGACGCCACTCAGGCACCGGCAGTGTTTTTTCAGCACACTGCATCATTCGAATAAAATCTATTTCAGGCAAGTTTTAGCCCTATTTGTTATAAAGTTTGTCAATTTTTTCAGCCAGTTGGTGGTCTTTTTCGGTAACTTTTCCTTCGTCGTGCGTTGTGAGACTGATTTTGAGTTTGTTGTACCCGTGTAAAAATACATCAGGGTGGTGGTTCATTTGGTTTGCCTCTTGAGCAATTTGGGTGATGAAGTTTGCTGCTTCGCTAAATCCCTCGAAACCAAATGTCTTTGTGATTTTATTGTCTTTTTCTTTCCACATAGTTTTTGTTTGTATTACAAATAGTTATGTAAATTGTTTAAAACATAAGCGAAAATCAGACCAACCCTCGAAGCGGATGAAACGCATCGGAAACCAACCCTCGAAGCGGTTGGAGTGCAGCGGAAACCCTTCGAGCGGTTGAAAGTATAGTACAGTACAGTAAACCCAACCGCTTCAAGGGTCTTCGACCGCTTTAAGGGTTTACCGTCCGATGAAGGATTTACCGTCCGTTGATGGATATAGCTCCAAATCCTCGAAGCGGATGGAAACTCTTCGAATGGTGCAAATTATTACTATATTTGATTAAAATTAAACAATAAGCAATAATCAAGAAGCATGCAAAACAGAATTCCATTAGAAGAAGGGCTTTATTACCATATCTATAATCACGCCAATGGGCAAGATGATTTTTTTAAAGATAAAAATGATTATCAGATTTTTCTTAACCGCTATGTAAAATATATTGTCCCAATTTGTAATACGTTTGCATATTGTCTGATGCCAAATCATTTTCATTTCTTTGTTCAGATTAAACCGGAAAAAGAATTAATTAAAACCCTTAAAACAAATCAAGAAACAAATACAGTTGACAGTAAAACAATTAGTTATCGATTAGCTCATTGTTTTAATAGTTATACCCAATCATACAATAAAAAATATCACAGAATTGGTAATTTGTTTAAAAGTACGTTTAAGCGAAAACCTGTAAAAACGGAAAAATATTTTGTCAAGCTAGTTCATTACATTCATTCGAATCCGGTAACAGATGGTTTTGTAGAAAGAATTGAGCAATGGGAGCATTCATCGTACAATTCCTTTTTTTCAAATTCGGATAAATTTATTAGTAAGGCAACTGTAATTGAGTATTTTGGAGATATTGAGAATTTTAAATTTGTACACCTGCGACCGTTTAATCTATAAAATCTTCGAAGCGTTTGAAGCGTGATGGAACCTAACCAACCCTCGAAGCGGTTGGAGCGCATCGGAAACCAACCCTCGAAGCGGATGGAGTGCAGCGGAAACCAACCCTCGAAGCGGATGAAACGCATCGGAAACCAACCCTCGAAGCGGTTGGAGTGCAGCGGAAACCCTTCGAGCGGTTGAAAGTATAGTACAGTACAGTAAACCCAACCGCTTCAAGGGTCTTCGACCGCTTTAAGGGTTTACCGTCCGATGAAGGGTTTAGCGTTCGTTGATGGGTATAGCTCCAAATCCTCGAACTAAAAACAACCGCATCAAAAAAAAAATGTCAAAAGTAACTTTTTCGAAGTATCCATATTCACCTTAAATTAAAAATCGTATCTTGTAAGTTTAATATGCTTGAAAAGCATAAAACAATCACAAACAATAAGCGCATAAGCCGTGCAACAACTATCATCCGAAAATATACCCGATAGTTTCCTGGAGAAATGGCAGGAAATAGCAAATTTGCTTGCCAATATTATGAATATTCCGGCTGCATTGATTATGAAATACGAAAAGGAGATGATGGAGGTTTTTACCTCGAGCAAAACAGATAATAATCCTTACAAAATAGGCGATAAAGAAAATTGGGACGGATTGTATTGCCAAACCGTTATTAAATCACAAAAAAAATTAAATATTCCCAATGCGCTGAAAGATAAGGACTGGGATGAAAATCCTGACATTAAGCTGGGAATGATAGCATACCTGGGATTTCCCATTAACTTCCCCGATAAAACTCCTTTTGGTACAATTTGCGTACTTGATAGTAAAGAGCGGTCGTTTTCTGCTCAGGACGAAAAACTATTGAATCAATTTAAAAATACAATAGAGCTTGATTTAGCTCTAATATCAGGCTTAGAGCTGCGAAAAAGCAGCAATCAAAAAGATATAATCCAGGATTTATTGCGCAGCAACGAAGAATACCTGACGACAAATGAAGAACTCCAACAAACCAATGAGGAGTTGCTTCATGCCAAACAAAGAGCCGAGAAAAGTGAGGGAAAATTACGTAAAAAAAATGATCTTTTAGAAAAAGTTTTTCATAGTAACTTCGATTTGATTGCCCTCTCAGATTTGAAAGGTAATTTTACTTTAATCGGCAAATCACATGAAATATTGGGATATGATACGGATTATTTAATTGGTAAAAACGTTTTGGATTTTGTACATCCTGATGATGTTGAATTTGTTACTCAGGAATTCGCTCGTTTTATCCAATCAGGCGAAAATCGAAAAGTAGAATATCGGTATAAATGTAAAAACGGCGATTATTTATGGTTTGAAACCATTGGTACTGTATTAAAAGATACTAACGGCAAACCGGAACAAATTCTGTTTAATACGCGCGACATTACTGATCGCAAATTTACCGATGAAGCATTACGGGAAAGCGAGACCCGTTTCCAAAAAATGCTTGCCGTAGTTCCGGATCTGGTTTCAATTCATAATCCCGAAATGGATATTCTTTACAGCAATTGGCAGGGATTTGGTGCTGTTGATAAGCGCAAACGAATTTTAAATACAAAATGCTATAAAACTTACCGGAATCTGGATTATATATGCCCGGACTGTCGCGCAAAAACCGTTTTTGAAACACGAAAACCTGTTCAGGAAGAAGCGCAGCTGCCCAACGGAAAGTGGTATGATATCCGTGTCATTCCAATTCTTGATGAACATAATAATGTTGAAATGTTCATGGAATGGGTGCGCGATATTACCGAAAGCAAACAGTCAGAAGAAAATTTAAGGTCAAACTATGCACTGCTTGAAATTGCAGGCGAAACAGCCAGGTTCGGCGGTTGGAGTGTTGATCTGGAAAAAAACATTGCCACCTGGTCCGATGCCGTGGCAGATATTCACGAGGTGCCGCACGGATATGCCCCGCCGGTACAGGATGCTATCAGTTTTTATGCCCCTGCGTGGCGTGATAAGATTACCAGGGTTTTTAATGATTGTGCCCAAAAAGGAATTCCGTATGATGAAGAAATGGAGATTATTACTTCAAAAGGAAAGCGCCGCTGGGTGCGCGCTAGTGGTAGAGCCGAGAAAGATAAAACAGGCAAAATTGTAAAAGTACAGGGTGCTTTTCAGGACATCACCCAATATAAAAAGACAGAAGAAGCCCTTAAAAGCAGTGCTGATAAATTGAAACACTGGCACGAACTGTTGAATTATATTATTAAACACAACAGGAGTGCTGTGGCTGTCCACGACAGAAACTTGAATTATATTTACGTAAGTCAGCGATATTTAGATGTTTTCAACGTGGAAGACCCCGATATTATTGGAAAACATCATTACGAGGTATTTCCCGATCTGCCGCAAAAATGGAGAGAAGTCCATCAGAAAGCGCTTGCAGGCGAAGTGCATAGTGCAGAAGAAGATCCGTTTTACCGGGAAGACGGAAGCACGGAGTGGACCCGCTGGGAGTGTCGCCCCTGGTATGAAGCTGATGGCTCCATAGGAGGGATTATAGTTTATACAGAAGTAATAACCGACCGTAAACAGAAAGAACAGTTATTAACAGAGCAAAAAGATTTACTCTCGGCGATTTACCGTAACGCACCATTGGTAATGATGGTTGTAGATGCAGAGAGGCGCGTTCAGCAGGTCAATGGTTTTGCGACGCAGTTTGCTGGCAAGGATGCAGAAGAGATGCTTGGTTTGCGCGGCGGGGAAGCCTTGCGGTGCATGCACGCGTTGGATGATCCTAAAGGTTGCGGATTTGGTAAGTTTTGTCAACAGTGTGTTATTCGCAATAGCGTGCTTGATACCCTCGAGACCGGAAAATCACATATACAGGTTGAGGCTCCGTATTTTTTTAAAGGGAAAGATAATGAAATCAGGGAAATGAGCTTCCTGACTTCTACTACGGCTATTAAGATTAAGGGTGAGCGTATGGTTCTGATAACATTACAGGACATCACAGATCGTAAACGGGCTGAAGAAGCACTTAAAGAAAGTGAAGAAAGATTTCGCTATGTATTACGCGATATTCCCTGGATAGCCGTGCAAGGGTATCGATTTGACGGTACAGTTATTTATTGGAACAAGGCATCGGAGAATTTATATGGTTATAAGGCTGAGGAGGCAATGGGAGATAGTATGTATGAGCTTATTATTCCGCCGGAAATGCGCGAAATTGTGCACGGCGAGGTAAAGCAAATGCATGAAACTTTAAAACCTGTACCTTCGGCTGAATTGTCTCTGATGCGTAAAAACGGTTCCCGGGTTTCGGTGATTTCGAGCCATGCTATTGTGCAGCGAAAAGGACATGAACCTGAATTGTTTTGCCTGGATATAGACATAACTAACCGAAAAAAAGTTGAGGATGCCCTTAAAAAAAGTGAGATAAAGTTTCGCCAACTTTTTGAACAGGCCGCAATAGGAATCTTTATTTCGGATAGCAGACATAACATCATTGACGTTAATGAAAAGGCTTTGTCAGTTTTAGGATATTCCAGGGAACAGATGATAAATATAAATGCCAAAAATATTGTCCATCCTGATGACATTCATGAGAACCCATTAGACGAGAATGTCAGAACAATGCTTTCTGGAAAAGTTTTACAGATAGAGCGAAGATATTGCAGAAAAGACGGTAAATATATTAATGCTTTGATCAATATGGGTAAAATTGATACAGAAGAAAGCAAAAATTTACATATGGTAATGTTTCAGGACATCACCGACCGGAAAAAAGCCGAGATGATTACACGCTTGCAATACAATATTTCCCAGGCAACCATTACCACAAAAAACCTGAATGAATTGTTTGAGTCCATTCAACATGAATTGAATAGTATTATTGATGCCAAAAATTTTGTGATTGCATTCTATAATAACGAAACCGGGATGCTGAGCGCCAACGTGGAGAAAGATGAGAAAGATGAAATACCATCGTGGCCTGCCAAAAAATCCCTCACGGGCTATGTAATTAAGGAAAACAGGACTGTGCTTCTGCAAAAAAACGAAATTTTACGTTTGCACGAAGAGGGAATCATCGATATTATTGGAACTACTGCCGAATCATGGCTTGGTGTTCCCTTAAAGGTTGAAGAACGAATTTTAGGAGCGGTTGTGATTCAAAACTACCATAAACCAGGTGTTTATGATCAAACAAGCACGGAAATTATGGAATTGGTAGCCCATGAATTAAGTATGTTTATTGATCGGCAGCGCAGCGAAGAAGAGGTGAATAAACTCTCCAGGGCTGTTGAACAAAGTTCAGTCTCGGTAGTAATAACAAACAGGGAAGGTGCTATTGAATATGTGAATCCATTCTTTACAGAATTAACAGGATATAGTTTTGAAGAGGCAATGGGTAAGAATCCCAATATTTTACAATCAGGTCATCATTCTACATTTTTTTACAAGGAGCTTTGGGATACCATTCTTTCGGGTAAAAATTGGGAAGGCGAAATTTTAAATAAAAAGAAAAACGGAGAGTTGTATTGGGAAAAGGCGGTTATTTCATCCATTGAGAATAATGAAGGAATTGTTACAAATTTTGTAGCCATTAAAGAAGATATTACCGGACAAAAAGAAGCTGAAAAATTACTTCAAGAGCGCAACGAAAGAATTAAAGCGCAAAATAAAGATTATGAAGCTGTTAACGAAGAGTTACGACAAACCAATGAAGAGCTTTACGAGGCTAAAGAAAAGGCCGAAGAGAGCGATCGCCTGAAAACTGCTTTTTTGCAGAACATGTCGCATGAAATCAGGACTCCGCTAAATGCCATTTCAGGTTTTTCCGCCATGTTGAACAGACCAAAATTACCTGATGAAAAACGGCAGAAATTTGTTTCCATCATTCAAAACAGCAGTAGGCAATTAGTAGCAATTATAAGTGATATTCTGACCATCTCTTCGCTTGATACGCAACAGGAAAAATTAAATATTTCGAAAGTTCGAATAGATGATGTTATAGAAGAACTTCTCTCTATTTTTGAACCCGAAGCGAAAAAGCAAAATATCTCATTAAAGGCAACCACAGCGCTAACCGACAATCAGGAATTAGTTTATACAGATAAAACAAAGATCACGCAGATATTTACAAATTTACTATCTAACGCATTAAAATTTACACACGAAGGTTTTGTTGAAATGGGATATAGTGTGAAAAAACATAGTGAACCTGCAGAAATGGAGTTTTATGTAAAAGATACAGGTATTGGCATGACGCCTGATCAGCAGAAAATCATATTTGACCGGTTTCAGCAAGCACATAAATCAATCAACAAGCTTTATGGTGGCACGGGTTTGGGGCTTTCAATTTCAAAAGGATTTACAGAAATGATGGGTGGCAAAATCTGGGTGGAATCATTACCCGAAAAAGGTTCTACCTTTTATTTTACAATTCCGTATAAACCGGTATAGAACTATAGCATTCTCAGTCCCCGTTCAATAAATTCATGTTGCCAAATATCGAATAGTTCTTGATTATCAGGAATTTGAATTGGTTCTTTTTCCAGCAAATCTGTTACAGCGGGTTGGTAACGGTCATCAATTTTTACATGTTTGGCCAGTGAACGCGTTATTTTGTATTTTTTGTGCCGGAGTTTCAGCTCATCACTTGGTACAGTTGCTATAGGATTGAGATCATCGTGCAGCTGAAGCCCGTCGTATTGAATTTGTCCACCATTTCTTAAACGAAGAAAACCTTTGTCAGTAAGAAAATCGCCTGTTCGCATTAGTTTTTTGCTGATTGTTTTCCGAAAACCTGCTTTTTGCATTCTGTATTTAAAGAAAAACGAGCAATAATTTATGCCAATATCCATGTTTTGCTCTTTAGCGTGTTTGATGATTTCCAGGGCAGCCATTTCCGATTCTAAAACAATGGGTCTTTCGGCCGGTATATACGTATAATTGCGTTTTAGCAAATGTTCAGCATTATGATGCGTTAACCTGAGTTGATGCAGGTTCAGGTTTATGACGCCCAAATCAATCAGTTTTGGCAGTAATTCCTTAATGCGCTCTTTTTCTTCGGGAATGGCAGGTATTTCAACGGTAAGAACGGGTACCGTGTTTTGAGCTTTTTCAATTCCGCTTAACTTGTAATTTGTGGCTCCAATGTCGAATCGGACTTCGTTTAGCCCTTCTTTTGCCAAATGATGAAATATTTCCTGATTGGCCAATATACCATTGGTGTACATCCACACGTATATTTCCGGATTACAATGTGAGCGTATGGCTTGTAAGTATTGAATAACTTTTTCCTGCACCAGTAGCGGCTCTCCGCCGCTAAAACTTACGCCCCTGAAATCAAAATGATTGATATATTCTGCATAAGCTTCGGGTGTTTCAAATGTAAGTCCCTGCGAAGAAGGCTGATCATCAGTGTTTTGGGGGGCAGGGCAGTAGAAACAGTTTGCATTGCAGCGGCCCGTAATAAACAAGCAGCTCCATTTGCCATTTCCGCAAATGCTGCAACCTTCCGAAATATGGTTATAGAAAGGTTTTGTCTCCTTGAACATTGATTTGTTGCCAATGGCATCCATCAATTGAGTACGGTTTTTCTCATGCATTTCTGCATTCCAGGGATTTATCCACTGTATACCTTCGTAATTTCCAAACTCCTGTTTGTTTTTGTTTACCAGTGAGTTTAGATACTTGTAGTAAGCATCCATTATTAAAAAATAAGTAAAAAGTCAGTTCGGTAAGTGCCGGTCGTGGCTGAATCGAAG
>CAYPSX010000004.1:0-44253 GCA_964413185.1 uncultured Bacteroidales bacterium | reverse complement strand
AAAAATCTCATAAAAAAAGGCGACACGGTTATTGATATTGGTGCAAATCTTGGGTATTACAGCCGCATTTTTGCTGAGTTGACCGGTCCTTCAGGCCGGGTTTATTCGGTTGAACCAGTTTCCGTTTTCAGGGAGGTGCTAACGAATACAGTAAAAAAATATGCGAATGTAGATATTTTGCCGTATGCCCTGGGTAAAGATGACGGGATAGAAATTTCCATGGGGCTTCCCTCGACAAATAAATATTTGAGCCACGGGCGCACCAAAGTTATGGACTTAAAGCCTGACGACACGTATGCTTTCGAATTTACGGCTAAAATGAAACATCCGGGAAATTTGTTCGATAGTTTAGATAAAATTGATTACATCAAATGTGACATTGAAGGTTACGAAAAAATTGTAATACCGGAAATGTTTCCATTAATAAAAAAACACCTGCCCATTTTGCAAATTGAAACGGAAGGCGAGGCGCGTAAAAACATCATGGATTTATTGCTTCCTCTTGGTTATTCGGCAAACTGGGTTTCTTCTGAAGGTATCAAAAAGCTGGATTCAGCAACAGATAATAAGGTCGAGGGCGATATTATTTTTATTCCACCAAAATAATGATCCTGTTTTTTTATTTAGTGGTTTTTATCGGCGGTCAAAAAAAAAGCCGGACAAGTTTTTTTCCTGTCCGACTTTCATTTAGATTTTATAAACGGTTAAATGTGGATAACTTCATCGTAGGCTGCTGCGGCAGCTTCCATAATGGCTTCTGACATGGTCGGGTGTGGGTGAATAGCTTTTATTAATTCATGCCCGGTTGTTTCAAGTTTCTTTGCAACTACAAGTTCTGATATCATTTCGGTGACGTTTAGTCCCACCATGTGACCACCGAGAAGTTCACCATATTTTTTGTCAAAAATAAGTTTCACGAATCCTTCTTTATGGCCTGCTGAGCTGGCTTTGCCGGATGCAGTAAAAGGAAATTTACCAATTTTTACTTCGTAACCGGCTTCCTTAGCTTGTTTTTCTGTCATGCCAACGGAAGCAACCTCCGGAATTGTATAAGTATTTGCGGGGATATTATTGTAGTCGATGGGTTGCGGATTTTCGCCTGCCATTTTTTCGACAGCGCAAATTCCTTCGGCTGATGCAACGTGGGCCAGCGCCGGACCGTGAATAATGTCGCCAATGGCATAAACGCCTTCAACGTTGGTTTGATAAAAATCGTCGACTTTTACTTTACCGTTTTCCAGCTCAATTCCCATTTCTTCTATGCCGATTCCTTCCAGGTTGGGTGTAACACCAACTGCCGAAAGCACAACATCGGCTTCGTGTTCTTCTTCTCCTTTTTTGGTTTTGATGGTAACTTTACATTTTTTACCTGAAGTATCGACTTTTTCAACAGATGCGTTAGTCATGACTTTCATTCCTGCCTTTTTAAATGAGCGTCCCATTTGTTTGGAAACCTCTTCATCTTCGTTGGGCAAAACTGTGGGCAGAAATTCCACCAGGGTTACTTTTGTACCAATTGTTGAATAAAAATAAGCAAATTCACTTCCAATAGCTCCGGAACCGACTACTATCATGCTTTCCGGCTGTTTCTCCATGGTCATGGCTTTTCGGTATCCGATAATTTTTTCGCCGTCTTGTTTCAGGTTGGGCAATTCTTTAGATCTGGCACCGGTGGCCAATATGATATTTTTAGCTTCGTATGTTTGCTTTTTATTTTTTTCGTCAACTACTTCAACTTTACCTTTTTCGACAATTTTGCCGAATCCATTGATGACTTCAACTTTATTTTTTTTGAAAAGGAACTCAATGCCTTTGCTCATGCCGCCGGCTACTTCGCGGCTTCGTTTTACCATAGCTTCAAAATCGGGTTTAATGTCTCCGTCGATTTTCACGCCAAAATTTTCGGCATTTTTAGCATAATCGAACACCTGGGCTGATTTAAGCAGCGATTTTGTGGGAATGCAACCCCAATTGAGGCATATTCCGCCAAGTTCGGCTTTTTCTACAACGGCAGTTTTCATTCCAAGTTGCGAAGCCCTGATAGCAGCAACATAACCGCCCGGACCACTTCCTATTACTATTAAATCGTAACTCATGATATTATTATTTCTGTTTATAAATTGAATTTAGTGTGTTTTCCGTGTTTTTATGATAAAAAATTTAGTTACTCTGGCCAATAAAAACAAAATTAAAAGGGCAAAAATTATTGTTGCGCCCGAAGGAATATCAGCATTAAATGATACTAAAAGGCCGGCCAATATGCCTATAAAGGACAGAACAACCGAGTACAACATAATGTTTTTGTAGTTATGTGTGAACATATTTACTATTGCCTGCGGCACAGTGAGTAAAGAAATTATCAGAATAATCCCGGCTACTTTTATGCTTAAAACGATTGTTAATGCTACAAGTGCCGATGTTATCAGCGAAAATTGATGCACGGGTAAGTTGTGTGTTTGTGCATATTCAGGATCGAAAGCGATGAACATTATTATTTTGTGAAAAGCGCCAAAAAAAGCAACCACAACCACGGCCAATCCGGCTAAAAGCCATACATCAAGTGAGCTAACCGTTAAAATACTTCCAAACAAATAGGACATAAGATTTGGGGTATAACCGGGTGTGAGATAAATAAAAACTATTCCAATTGCCATTCCAACGCTCCACCATAAACCAATAAGGCTATCGTGCCGCATAAATTTCCTGTTAGAAAATAAATCAATTCCCAGGGCAGAAACTACGGCAAATACGGCTGCCCCAAATACCGGGTTAAATCCAAGATAATATGCTATGCCAATACCGCCAAAAGAAGCATGTGTAATTCCGCCACTAAGAAAAACCATTCGTCGCGAAACAATGTAGGTACCAATTACGCCGACTGAAATACTGGCAAAAACAGCAGCCAGAATTGTATTTGTGAAGAAAGTATATTCAAATATTGCGATTAGTTCCATTTCTATCATTTATTTTTTACACTAAATTTAATAAAGTAAACTTGGGTGATTTTCAATTGCTTTTATGTTTTGAAATTATTGTTTTGTGCCTGATGGCTGGCCAAAACTGTGTGTGGAACAGTACCGTGTGTAACCAGTTGAATAGGACAGTTGTATGTTTTCAGCTGATCGGCAGTTATTATGTTGCTTTCGTGATAGTGTAAATTCCGGTTCACACATGCAATTGTTTTAACGTAAGAAGAAACCATTCCAAGGTCGTGCGAGACCATAATGATAGCCATTGATTCGTTTAACACTTTTAGAAGTTCATATATTTCTCCTTCCGAAGCATAATCTACGTAAGTATCCGGTTCATCGAGAATAAGGAGGGATGGAGAAGCGACAATTGCTCTTGCCAGGAGTACTTTTTGAGTTTCGCCGCCTGACAAGCTGCCAATATGTTCTTTTTGTTTATGTTGGAGGCCTACCCATTCCAATGCCTGACAGGCTTTTGCACGATCGGCTTTATTGTACCGTCCCATTAGTGTTTTGTGATTCATGAGTCCGCTAAGAACAACTTCGCAAACATTGAGCGGAAATCTTTTATCAATATTTGTGTATTGAGGAAGGTAACCTATATCCAATTTTTTTTTATGAAAAATTATTCTGCCTGAAACCGGCTCTATCAAACCAAGGATTGTTTTTACCAATGTAGTTTTACCTCCGCCGTTGGGACCAATTACACCTATAAAATCATTTTCGTTTACACAAAAGTTCACATCAGCCAAAACCGTATTTCCATTATAGGCAACATTTACATTTTGTAGTTCGATAAGTTTTTTTTGCATGTCGATCCGGTTTTTGATAATAGGAAAGTTTTAAACTTCGATTAATTATTCAAAGCTGTTTGTATTTTTTTGGCCATTAAAACCATATTTTTTGGCCAGTTGGGTGCCAGCGGGTCAATGACCTCAACCTCTGCATCTAACTCCCGCGCCAATGCATTTGCTTTGTCGCGTGGAAATTGTTTTTGGATAAAAATGGTTCGGAGACCCAGTTTTCTGCTTGTATCGATTAGTTTTGTCATGTATTGTCCGCTTGGCTCTTTACCTTCTTTTTCGAGTGCTATTTGCTGCAGCTGATAATCGCGTGCCAGGTAACTTAGCGAGGGGTGATAAACCATAAAGGTTCTTTTTTTTGTATTTTCAAACAGTTGTAACAATTTTTTATCAACCTGTGTAACAGTTGCCTTAAATTTTTCGAGATTTTCTTTAAAAAATTGTGTACTATCAGGCTTCAACTGCGAAAGAGCCTCAAAAATATTATTACCCTGCGTTATTACTTCTGCCGGCGACAGCCAAATGTGCGGATCGTAAATATGGTGCTGGTGATTTCCATGACTGTGATTTGCTTTTATAAATTTAACGCCCTCGGACTGGTCAAAAACTTTCATTTCAGAATTGGTAGATGTTAATTTATTCATCCAGGCCTGTTCGAATCCAATTTTCCCGATTCGAATGTATGCTTTAGCCGAGGTTAAGCCTCTCAGTTGCGCAGGCGATGGCTCATACGTAGCCGGACTGGCTCCGGGCGGAAGCAATACGTTTACATTAAAACTTTTGCCGGCAATTTGCTCTACCATATACTTTTGTGGCAAAATACTCACAAATATCGTATCGCCTTTTTTTTGTTCCTTAACGGGTTTTGTACACGCCATCAAAATTCCAAGGAATGATATCGCTGCTACAAATGCTAACTTTTGTAATCCTCTTTTACTGAAGCCATAGCGAAAGTGGTTTTGCGAAGACGCCGGATTTTCAACTGATGGGCGAATTATGGGTCGGTTCATAGATTAAATAAATTTATTGTACAAATTTAGGACTTCATGTATGTTGTTTTCTTAGAGGCACTATTTTGTCTGCCAGAAAACTACCTTTTTTTAAGTGCTTCTTAGAAAACTCTTATTTTTCTCTGTGCGTAGTAATAAAACTTCAAGAATAAGGCATGTTCATTTTGAAAATCAAGGAGTTTACTGAAGTAATCGACTGTTTTCAAAATGAACATAACGTGATACATTGAGCACGTCGAAATGCAATTATTGGAGTTTTCTTACACGCACTATTTAAACAAAATTAACATAAAGAATGGCTCAGTGTTCAAAACTGAAGCGTTTTTTCAAAAAACAACATACTAACCAATTGAATTATAAGCAAATGATTACGATTCATGTTCTATTCCGGGTAAATATACATGGAATGTAGCCCCTTCTCCTTCTTTACTTTCAATTTTTAATTTCCCCTGGTTCATTGAAATAAAGTCTTTTACTAATCGCAATCCCAATCCGGTACCTTTTTCATTGGCAGTTCCCGGCGCTGATGCCAGATTACTGTGTGTAAAGAATTTTTCCTGCATCTCTTTTGACATGCCAATGCCGTGGTCGCGTACCGATAATACCTGGTAATTCTCCGCATCGCGGGAAAAAACATCAATGGAGGAACCGGGGTTACTGTATTTAATTGCATTGGATAAAAGATTCCGTACAATTGTTTTGGTCATTTCTATATCGCAAATTGCAAAACTTTCTGTCGGAACTTTATTGTGGATAATTAACTTTTTATTGTTGGCCATTGTCCATACCAATTCTATGGATTCATTAACAATTTCATGCAAGTCTGCATGAACAAGCACAGGAGATATAGACCCTGTTTGCACGCGCGACCATTCCAGTAAGTTTTGCAATAAACTATAGGCCTGGTTAGCCGTTTGATTGATTGATTTCAGGAATTCAATAGCGTCGTCTTTAGAATAATCTTCAGGATTTTCAACTGCCAATTCAGATAAACCAATGATGGCTCCAAAAGGATTTTTAAGATCGTGGGCAAGAATGGAAAATAAGCGATCTTTTGTGTGGTTGAGTTCTTTAAATTTTTGTTGGGAATATTCAAGTTGCTCGAAAGCATTTTTTGCTTCTGAAATATCTGATACAATAGCAATTATTGCTTCGGTATCTCCCTTCCTGTTTTTAATGGAGGTGAGGCTTACATCGCCCCACAAAAATTCACCATTCTTTTTAAAAAACCGCAATTCAGCCCTGAGACTTGAAATAATTCCTTTATTTAACTTCTGCAATTCCGGACGATATGTTTTAAAATCGGCCGGGTATATTAATTCTTTCACATTTTTAGACAAAAGTTCTGTTTCACTGTAGCCGGTCATTTCTACCCAGGCGTTGTTTAATCGCAAATATGCACCATCAGTATTGAGAACCCCTATTCCAATGCCTGCATTTTGAAAAATTGCCTCTAAGTGTTGCTCACTACTTTGAATTTTTTTGATTATATACTGATAATCACTCACGTCGCGAACAATGGCAATACAATATTTTCCAGATGATTCGCCAAAACTTAACGGCGCCAGGTTAAAATCGAAAGTTCGGTTATTCAGCGAAATTTTGCTCCGAAAGGCGTTTTGTGTTTCACAGACCGTTTTTAATTGTTGTTTTAGATTAAATTTTGGCGACCTGAAAACCTCATATAAGTCGTCTGCTTTCGGTTTTTTATCGGGAAAATATTCATGAACCAACTCACCTTCAGCCATATTTACGGATAAAGGTTGGGTTTCGAAAACAATAATACCCGTTTTGGGCAGGTTTCGTACCAGGTTTGCCAGCACTAACTCGCTTTTAGCCGGTCCGGTTTCCAGTTTCACCAGATTTGTAATATCTTCTTGTATGCTGATGTAGCCCCTTATTTCGCCTTTCTCGTTTCTCAGAGGGTTTATTGTGGAGTTTACCCAATACTCCTCTCCATTTTTACGCTTATTTTTAAAACGCGATTGAAAAGTTTCACCTTTTTCTATTGCGTTCCACAAGCGTTTATAGAAATCTTGGGGCTGTGCCCCACTATTAAAAATCGATGGTGTATTTCCGATTAATTCTTCCCGCTTGTATTTTGTGAGTTTCAGCATTTTTTCGTTTGCATAAACAATTGTTCCTCTTTTATTTGTAATGAGTACAGGTTGCGGGCTATTCTCCAGATGGTTAAATAAAAGATCGACATCCCCTAATTCTTTGTAGATATTGGCTACATTATTGGGTACTGAAAGTTTATATTTTTGTTGATCCGGCTTTTCCATACGGCAGTTTTTTGATTAAAACAATTAATATGTTTTTTAGTTCTGAAAATCAAGATACAAACAATATATTTGTTTGAGTTGGTTTTTGTGTTTCAGGTTAAATCCAGAAAAACATATCCGTCAGGATAAAATAATCTATAACTTACCGGCAATGGAAGTTATCAGACTTAAATCGAATGTAAGGCCAAAGTATGGTGATATTTTCCACTGGCTGACCGTTGGAATGGTTGCTCCCTGATCAACGCGATCGCCTTCGCTGAAGCCACTTTTGAGTAATTTGAATTCAGAAATATTGATTCCGGCATTAATGTGAATTACATCGAATAATTTCACGTTTGGGCCTATGTAAAAGTTCTTAAACAAGTTTTTACCTCCAAACCCGATAAAAAAACCGGCATCAGATTTAAACTTTGCATCTTTTTTATTTAATTCTATAAGTTTGAAAGATGCTCCGGTTATAAAATCAAATTCATAGCTTCCTGCATTTTCATTTGAAATTACATAATTATCGGGATTTTCTGAGCTTTCGGGTTGCAAATTGTACTGAGGGTTGCGGAAATTACGTATACCAATGCCCTGCACGATTCGGATTTTTTTGTCTTTTTGGGTCATGCTTTCGATTTTTTGTTTAAGCTGCACGATTTCTTTGTTGGCATATTTCAGCTTCTCTTTTGTAAGTGCCAGGGTCATTTGGGTTTCTTTTAGGTAGTCGCGTAAAGTATCTAACTGAATGTTGGCCGATTCGCGTTTATGACGGATAAGTTGAATTTCCCGGTTTTTTTCTTTAATGGCCTCTTTTCTATCTGATATACTCTCGGCAAGGAGTTCTATTTCGCGCTCTTTTCCTGAAATTTCGCTGCTCTTACTTTGTAATTGCCCTTCGAGCTTAACTAAATCAATTTTGGTTTCCTGGATGGCATTTTGATAAATCAATTCTTTCTCTTTGAATAATTGCTCTTTTTCTTTGATTATGCGAATTTGCTTATTAAGCATGTTGCTTTGTGAATCTATTTTATTTTGCAAGTTTTTAATTTGCAGGCTCAGCTCCTGGTTTAATGGTCGCAAAATTTCGTTTTTATGCTGCAACCGACTCGTAGTTTTACTTAGGCTGTCGCACGTCCTTTTAAAAACTTCAAGGGAGTCGGTATACTGCATATTGTTTGTTTCATACCTTTCAATAATTATATTCAGCGAATCAGTGGTGTTTCGAGTACGCTTTAAAGATTCTGAAAGAAAGGTATTTCGAATTTGACAGGCGCGCAAAGACGCCTGCATGGAATCTATCAGTGAAGAGTCAACTATTCGAATTCCGGCTTTTGAGGTAGTATCTGTAGGTGCATATGTTAATGTATCAGCATAACTTGTATCAGTAGTGTTTGTGTAGGTTACAGGTTGGGCTGTCAATTTTACAGTAGCTGTAAGACATATAAGGAATAAAATATATTTACCCATGAAGTTTACATTTAGTGCTTGCACGAAAAGTCCAATTTCTGCGTTACGCCCTTTCTGAAAACAGTCATTTACACAAGTAAACTCCTTGATTTTCAGAAAGGGCAAGCCTTGAACTTGAACTTTTCGCATCAAGCACTTGAAAAAACGGGTAGTTTTCTTGCTGCCACTATTTACAAGTTCAGAATAAACTTCTGGGCAAAAACTGTGCAAAATTGAGATAGTTTTATTTATCGATATACTTTTTTAACAGGGTAAAAAGATCATTGGGGTCAATCGGTTTTGCAATGTAATCGTCGCACCCGGCATCCAGGCAATGTTGTTTTTCGTCTTCCATTGCGTATGCGGTTTGTGCAATTATGGGCAGATTTGGGATTTGCGCTTTAATTTGGCGCGTGGCATCAAGGCCGCTCATTACTGGCATTTTCACATCCATCAGGATCAAATCTATATCTTTATCAGCCAAAGCCGCTTCAACGGTAGCTTTTCCGTCGGATGTAATAACAAGTTCAACTCCTGTATCTTCCAGAAGTTCTTCGAAAAAAATTAGATTAACCTCCTCATCTTCAGCCAACAATATTTTTTTTCCTTTCCAGTCGATATCAGTCCAGGGCAATTGTTCCATATTTTTAAAATTTTGTTTAAAGTTAATGCCTTTGTTCAATTTTACAAAATAAAAAAACGCAAACAAGTATTTTCTTAGATGCATGAATTAGGCTCTGCTGAAAAAAAAACTTAGTTTTGGACAAAGATCAACCGGAATGAACGCCATTTTGAGATACTATTCGCTACTTCTTGTTTTAAGCATGACCTTGTTTTCCGGGGTATTTGGGCAAAAAGCAAAAGACACACAAAAAGCCGACAGCAGTGAATTTCGCATTCGCCCCTGGCACTTAATAGCAAGTGAAGCAGCATTGTATGCCGGCAGCATGCTAGCCCTGAACGAAGCATGGTACAAAAATTATCCCCGGAGCAGCTTTCATTTTTTCAATGATAATGGCGAATGGCTGCAAATGGACAAAGTGGGACATGCTTTTGCTACTTATCAGGCTTCATATCAAAACGCTGCATTGCTCTTGCAAACGGGCATGCCGGAAAAAAAAGCGATATGGGTAAGTTCGGGAATAGCCTTTCTCGCCATTTCGAGCATAGAAATTTACGATGGGTTTTCTTCGAATTGGGGAGCATCATTGGGCGATTTGTTAGCCAATGGCAGCGGAGCAGCGCTTTATCTCGCCCAGCAAAGCTTATTTAATGAACAAGTTGTTCGTTTTAAATTTGGTTACAGGCATTCTCCATATGCATCAAAAAGACCGGAACTTTTGGGGAGCAATTTGCCGGAAAGGGTTTTGAAAGATTATAACGGGCAATCGTTCTGGCTGAGCATGAGCATGCAAAAAATGACTACAATTGAGAAAATTCCCCCATGGATAGCTCTTGCTGTCGGGTATGGAGGGAATGGCATGATTGGAGGCGGGAAAAACCCTGTGGAATTTACTTCTATTGACCGTTACAGGCAATATATGCTTTCTGTTGATATTGACTGGCAAAAAATTCCGGCACGCAACAAATTTCTTAAAATCGTGTTACGTGCTTTGAATGTAATTAAAATCCCCTTCCCTGCTTTGTCTTATCAAAATAATGAATTAAAAATGCTTTGGCTGCCTTAAAAAACAGACATGACTTAAAAGAGCTTATCCGCGCACCGTTTCGGACGGCACAACTATTTCAAAATTTACACCTTTCCCCTGCTCAGTATTGTTTTTTAAAGTTGCGTTCATTGATTTTAACCGCCCCTGTATATTACCCAATCCTCTGCCGGTAATTGCCTGCTCCTGGCTACCGGGCTCAAAACCAACTCCATTATCACTGTAATTAAGGTGCAGATTTTTATTTTGGTAAAACATTTTTATTTTTATCAATGTAGCACCGGCATGCTTCATTGTATTATTAATCAATTCATTAAGAATACGATACACATTTATTTCTACTTGCTCGGAGAATCGTAACTGACTGATGGAAGATTCGAATTCGATCTGAAAAAAACCTTCAAGGGCATTTAGCCTTTTCTGCAAAGCCTTTTCAATTCCACCTTTGTACAGCGATATTGGACTAAGGTCTTCAGAAAGTAAACGCACCGTTTCAACTGCCTCTGTAATTAATTCTTCAAATTGGTCAGATAAAAAATGCAATTGGTCATCGGCTTTATCTTTGAGCGTGTTATTGTATAATTTCATGGATGACAGAACCGGCCCCAACTCATCGTGAAGATTTGCGGCAATTCTTTTTCGCTCTTGTTCTTCGGCTTCTAAAATTTTTAAAATCATTTGTTGCTCAAACTTTTTGCGATAAGAGATATCCCGGACAATAATCAGGAACATTGAGCTTTTCCCCAAAATAATTTTACGGCAGCCTACTTCAACGGGAATATCGTCGCCGCGGGAAGACTGCATTTCAAATTCGGTTAAATTGAATTGCTCATCTGTGTTTTTGCTCAGCCATTCAATAAACTCATCTTTCATATTATCGGTTACAAGCTCTTGTACATGCCTGCCTGACAATTCAAAAGTATTGTATTTGAATGTGTTTACAAATGTTTCATTGACCTCCCGAATTGAAAAATCGTCCGATGTAAGGATAATACTGTCGGTACTGCTGTGAAATATTGAACGAAATTTGAATTCACTCTCTTCAATACTTTTATGTACATTTTTAATCTGCGTATAATCTGCCACATGCGCCATATATACTCCCGGGTCTGACATGGCAATGATTTGCATTCGATAGTATTTATCGTTATCGATACCCCGTGGCCAACCTTCAAACTTATCTTCACTTGATTTTGGCCAATCGATTTTATAATAACTATGCCCTAACTGTTCAAAAAAATCTTCGGGAGAAATGCCTTTATCAGAAAGTCCTAACATATAGAGCATTTGATCATTAATGTAAATGAACCGATCCGGATTAAATACGGCCATGCCATCACTTATATTTCTTAAAATTGCTGTATTTAACTCCTGATGTTTGCGAATTTCTTCAACCAACTTTTCATAAGCCTCATTTTGCCGTTGATACTTTTTGTTTAAATGCCTGATAATACGGTTTTGATTTTCAAGCCTTTCCTTGCTCAACTTTTCATCGGAAATATCGCGCAGCATAACCTGCACGATCTCTTCATCGCCTATTTTCACCTTATTTAACGAAACATCAGCATAAAAACGACTTCCATCACCTCGTAAATGTTCCCATTCAAACTGCATGCTCTCTCCCTGTAAGGCATTGTCTATTAGCTCAATAGCCTTTTCCTGGGAATTTTTTCCGTCTGGTTGGTATTTTGGCGATAAAATAAAAGGTTCCTTCCCCACAATTTCATGACGTTCGAGTCCGAATATCCTCTCTGTCATTTGGTTACAATCAACAAAAACATAACCCTTCAACGTCATAATAGCAAAACCGGCTGTATCTTTCAACACAGAGTACTTAACCAAATCATTTTGAAGTTGCTTTATTTTTCGTTGCAGGTCTTCATTTTTATTTTGCGGAACATTTTCACCCATATTTCGTTAAAATCAAATAATTTATGATAAATTACATCATTGATACTGCAACCCAAATTAAACCTAAGTAAAGCGCTTTTTCACTGCGTTCAAATCGCTCAACTTAGGTGCAATTTAATGATTTAATAAAAGCTTTTGGTGTTTTTTATGACTTTTATGCAGGATATACGAATTTTTAGTCATTCAAATGTTTTTTCTATTTTAGCAGTTCACAAATCATGATAATGATAAAATTATTAAACGGATAAAATATGCAAACGATAATTGATTTATTCGAATCAAGCGTCAATAAATTTGGCAATAATCCTTTTATGTGGGAGAAAACCGGAGGAGAATACAAACCCACCACGTATAAAGAAACGTTTGAACAAACCCAAATTATGGCTGCCGGCTTAATTCAACTTGGAGTTGAACCCAAAGACCATATTGCTTTGCTGAGCGAAGGCAGAAACAACTGGATCGTTAGTGAACTGGGTATTTTATACGCAGGGGCAGTGGATATTCCGCTTTCCATAAAGCTGGAGGCAAACGAAATTCTTTTCAGGCTTAATCACTCTGAATCAAAATACTTAATAGTCAGCAGTCGGCAAGCCGGGAAAATAGAGAAAGTCAGAGAGCATTTCTCGCATATTAAAAAAATTATTTATATAGATGGATGCGAGTTTGAAAATGAACAAAATATTTCATTGAATACTCTATTTCAAAAAGGGAAATCTTACTTAGGTAAGTTTCCTGAAACGATTAAAGAACGTAAAAAAAACATTACAGGCGAGAGTTGGGCAAACATTACGTATACTTCCGGAACTACATCAGATCCCAAAGGAATTATACTTACACACCAAAATTATACGGCGAATGTAGAACAGGCATACAGCCTGATGGATATTCCCGAAAGCTACAAAACCCTGTTGATTTTGCCGCTCGACCACTGCTTTGCACACGTGGCAGGCATATATAGCTTTATGGGTAAAGGAGCTTCATTAGCCATGGTTGAGCAGGGCAAAACACCGCTGCAAACCCTGAAAAATATCCCAAAAAACATTCAGGAAATAAAACCAGATCTGTTACTCAGTGTACCTGCTCTGGCAAAAAATTTCAAGAAAAATATAGATGGCGGTATTAAAGAAAAAGGGAAACTCATGTGGAACCTTTACCAGGCTGCGCTAAAAAACGCTTACCACTATAATAAAGAAGGGCACAACAAAGGCAAAGGATTAAATGCACTGAGAGCGCCTGTAAATGCCATTTTTGATGCAATATTATTTAAAAAAATCAGGAAGTTTTTTGGTGGCAAACTGAAATTTTTCATTGGAGGAGGAGCATTACTCGATATTGAACTGCAAAGATATTTCTATGCGATAGGAATTCCTATGATGCAGGGGTACGGCTTGTCTGAGGCTACACCAATTATTAGCTCCAATGCCCTGCACAAACATAAACTCGGCTCCAGTGGATTTTTGGTGAATAACCTTGAGCTTAAAATTTGCGATGACAAAGGAAAAGAAGTTCCGCTGGGACAAAAGGGCGAAATTGTTGTAAAAGGCAAAAATGTAATGTTCGGTTACTGGAAAAATGAAAAAGCGACCAAAGAAACCGTGAAAGACGGCTGGTTGCACACCGGTGACATGGGATATATCGATAATGACAATTTTCTATACGTACTTGGGCGTTTTAAAAGCCTGCTTATTAGTAATGATGGAGAAAAATACAGCCCGGAAGCTATTGAAGAAGCGCTTACAGAAAAAACCAACTATATTGATCAGGTTGTTTTACATAATAACCAAAACCCATACACCATTGCTCTGATAGTGCCCAACTTAGAAGCAATAAAATCCGAATTAGAAAGCAATAATATTAGCATTGAATCAGAAGATGGAAAATCAGAAGCGTTACAACTAATTCAATCAGAAATCAACCACTTCAGAAAAGGCGGTCGTTATGAAGGAGAATTCCCGGAAAGATGGCTCCCGGCAGCTGTCGCAGTTTTAGAAGACAGCTTCAATGAAGAAAACAAAATGATGAACAGTACCATGAAAATTGTCCGGGGTAAAGTTACTGATTACTATCGTGAACGCATTGATTTTCTGTACAAAAACGGTGGGAAAAACATAACCAATGAGATTAATTTGAAAGCATTGGAAAAAATAACAAAAAATTAGTGCGCAGACCTGATATAACCCGGATGCTCCACGCTTGCATCCGGTTTTTTTTTATCCGTAAAACTCTTCCTTAAAATTGATAAGGTACAATTGTTTTGATGCTCGTGTGAAAGCCGTGTACAACCATCTCAAATAATCGACCCCCAGCATATCTTCGGTAAAATACCCGGGATCGACAAAAACCGTGTCCCATTGCCCGCCCTGAGATTTATGACAGGTAAAAGCATACGCAAATTTCACTTGCAATGCATTAAAATAGGGATCCTGACGTATGGCTTCAAAACGCTTTTTCTTCGATTGTATTTGAGCATAATCTTCTTCAACGGCATAAAACAAACTTTTTCCCTGTTCAGCATTCAGACTGGGAGTTTCCGAAATCAGTGCATCCAGAATAATTTTTACATCAATCTCAACATCATCATAATCTTCCGGCTTAATAGTAACATCGGCAAATTTAAAACCGTAGCGCTCCTCATATTTCCGTATTGCCAGCACTTCAACAAAATCTCCATTGGCAATAAAATCAGTATTTTCCAGGTCTTTTGACCAAAAATAATTGTTCTTTACAACCATGAGCCGGTCATCGGGCGTAAGTTCGCTCTCATACCATAAAACCTGATTTCTGATTCCCTGGTTATATTTGTTGGCTTGTTTATTTGAACGGGTAATAATAGCCACCGCATCTCTGCCCTTTTTATCGTACAAGTCCTGGAGCATTTCCACAAACTCATTCCCGGGTGCTCTGGCAATATCAGGCAACCCGTCAAGTACAATTTTTGGTAAATTATAGTCTTTATCGGCCAATTGTTGGCGAATGCGTGTTGCATTTAATAAAATGCCGGAATGTTTAGTTTGCCGCACAACTTGCCGCAGCGTGTAAACAAGTGTATCTTTGCCAAAACTATCGATCGCCTGTTCACGTAAAGCGGGGCTAAGATTTAACCCAACAGGTGGCAACTGGGCCACATCGCCCACAAACATCAATTTACAATTCTCACCACTGTAAACGTATTGCAGTAAATCGGCCAGTAAATTACCGGAACCAAATAGATTTTCGTTATCTGTACGGTCTCCAATCATACTGGCTTCATCAACGATAAAAATGGTGTGCTTGTGCAAATTTCTGTCTACTACAAATGCAGATTGATATGTTTTCCCGGACTTTTGCCGGTAAATCTTTTTATGTATTGTAGATGCATTTTTCTTAGCAAAAGAAGCAAACACTTTTGCAGCACGGCCTGTGGGAGCTAGCAACACAGAGCGTTGTTTATTTTTATCCAGTGCCCGTACCAATGCCCCGACAAGAGAAGTTTTTCCTGTTCCTGCGTATCCACGAAGCATCAATACCTTTTCGCGCAGGGCACGTGAATCGTAACCTGTTACAAAAGTAGCAATCAATTGTGCTGCCTGCACCTGGTCAACAGTAGGTTCAAACCCAAGCTCCCCAATAATTTCTGCTGCGAATCTCTTTTCAATCATCATTGCTGATTTTGCTGCAAACTTACATAATTTGAGAGTGTGCCAAAAATCATATACAGAACAGTACTAATAAAAAACAGATTTATCCTTACCTTTGGACAGTTAAAAGTACAAGAAATAAAAGAGATATATTGAACCAAAAACAATAAAAAAAATTTGTTGCATAAATAATGTACTTACAAAAATGGTGAATTTAAAATAATTTATAAATTTGCACACACAGAAGAATATAATATAAATTACAAATCAATAGTCCAATGAGAAAGGTTTTGCAAATTGTATTAGCAATCGCGGCTATAGCACTGGCATATTTACTTTATGACAGCATAATGAAGCCAATCCGTTTTGAAAAAGAACGAAAAAAGCGTTACGATGCTGTTATTGAAAGATTAAAAGACATTCGTCAGGCGCAGGTGGCCTATAAAGACGTTTACAATCGTTACACAGGTGGTTTCGACACACTAGTTAATTTTGTCAAATTTGATTCGCTACCCCTGGTAAAAGCTGAAGGAAATATTCCTGAAGAGTACATCGACTCGCTCAAAAGCCGTTCAAAAGCTGAGAAACTTGCGCTTAAACAAGGGCTTATCAGTCGTGATACCATCAAAATCAGCGTAAAAGATTCACTTTTTGGTAAGGATTACAACGTAGAAAAACTGCCAATAATACCTTACACAAAAAACAAGCGTTTTGAACTTGCCGCAGGAAAAGTTAGCGCTTCAGGCCTGCCGATAAAAGTATTTGAAGCTAAAGCACTCAGTAAAATTATTTTACATGGGATGAACGAGCGGTTAATTGCTGCTTATAACGATGGAAAAGATTACCCGGGACTGAAAGTAGGGGATTTAAATGAAGCCAACAATAATGCAGGTAACTGGGAGTAAAGCCAATGAACTATACCGTTTCGACGATAGAAAAAATCGACGAAAGATTTAACATTAACGAAGTTGACAACTATATAAAATCCATTCGGCTGGCGCCGGATGGATTTTCTTATATTGTTACAGACCCGCATACGCGATATCAGGTAGCACTGCGAGACTACCAGTTTGGTACAGAAATATCAGTAGAAAAGGGAGAAGAAATATTAAGCGACCTTTTTGAAAACGAAGATATATTGAGCAGTAAACACAGCCAACTGAATATATCATATATAAATCGCCCATGGGCAATGGTGCCTGAGATGCTATTCGTTGAAAATGAACTGCCAAAACTAATCAATGTCAACTTCAAAAACGATGATTTCGCATATACAACGCATTCCCGGATTCCCGGCACCGAGCTGTTCTTTGCATCCAGAATTCCGGAAACTTGGTTTCAGCTGTTGCGAAACCAAGCCAATAACGTAAATTTCATTCCTCACCAGGCAGCATTTGCATACAACGCATTGAATACCTTAAAGTACAATAGCCTGCCCAATGCCTTTTTTATGCTCGTACATTCAGGCTTTTTTGATTTGCTTTACATTGAAAATTACAAGGTGAAATTTTACAACAATTTCAAATACAACCAATATGCCGATGTTCTGTATTTCACGTTATCAACTTTTGAAAAAATGGAAGCCAATTCCTCAGAAGGCCATATTTTTCTTCAGGGAAATGATTTGGTAAAAGAAATACTCCCTTCAGAACTCAAAAAACATATTCGTTATGTATATATGGACAAAGAACTTTATGGCGAACGATATTCTCCTGAATTTGATCAATTACCGCTTTATCAATATAAACTTCTAACAGGAATTAATGCATGCGGATAATTAGTGGAACACATAAAGGCAGACAAATAAAACCGCCATCGAATTTTAGAGCCCGGCCAACAACAGACCAGGCCCGCGAAGGGTTGTTCAACATTTTAAGCAATCAGTTCGATTTCGAAGAACTTGTTGTCGCAGATCTTTTTGGAGGTACAGGAGCCATATCTTATGAGTTTCTTTCGCGCGGGGTAATAGAAGTCTTTACCGTTGAAAAATCACCCGTTCATTTGAAATTTATCCGGAGTACGATCAGAGAATTGGGCTTCAGCAACATCAATACATTCAGACACGATGCTTTGAAAGCCATTAACAGGTTGCCAAAGGAAAAATTCGACATTATCTTTGCCGATCCGCCCTTCGACATGCCAGGGAAAGACAAGCTAATCGAAAAGGTTTTTGAAAATAAGGTGCTCAAAAACGGCACTTTCATTCTTGAGCACTCTGATAGAGAAAGCTTCAGCAAAAGCAAATTCTTTAAGGAACAAAGAAATTACGGGAAAGTGTGTTTCTCATTTTTCGAAGAAATATAATTTATGATTTGATTATACAAACGAAAATATTGCCTGATATAATAAAGAAATTCGATTAGTATACGTTAAAAAAAATGAGCTTACTCAAAAGAAAGCGGAAACGTATCTTTACAATAGCTTTTTCGCATTATATTCATGATGTTTATACAGCCTTTTTTGCGCCGGTAATTCCGCTTTTAACCGAAAAGCTTGGCTTGTCATACACCAGCATAGGCATTTTGCAGGTAATCCAGCGGTCGCCATCTTTTTTAATGCCATTCATTGGTATTTTGGCAGAAAAAGTTGCTCTTCGGTATTTCGTAATTTGGAGTCCGGCAGTTACAGCAATAGCCATGAGCTTTTTGGGGGTTGTACCCAACATTTGGTTTTTATCGCTTATACTGATTATTATGGGTGCAAGTTCAGCACTCTATCACGTGCCCGCCCCGGTTATGCTGAAGCAAATCACTACCCACAGACTCGGCTTTGCAACGAGCATTTACATGCTTGCCGGCGAGTTGGCCAGAACAACCGGGCCACTTGTAATTCTCGGCGCCATTTCACTCCTTACATTTGAAGGCACATGGCTCCTTATGTTTGTTGGCATCTTCGCCTCATTGTTTTTACATTTTCAGCTTAAAGGAATAATGATTTCCAGCAAAATTAAGAAAGCACCAAGCATATATCAATTACTTGCAACCCTCAAGACCTACACAAGACTTTTTACAGTTGTCTTTTTCATTATCATGTTCAGGTCGATGATAAAAACATCATTGACTATTTTCTTACCTGTTTATCTTACAGAAAACGGACGAACTTTATGGCTGGCAGGAATTGGATTAACCATTTTGCAAGCATCCGGAGCTGCAGGCTCATTGCTTTCCGGAACGTTATCAGATTTTATTGGCCGCAAAAAAATCATTGTAATTACAACCATTTTAGCGCCTGCTTTTATGTATGGATTTATTTCAACAACCGGATTACTGCAAACAGTTTTTTTAATTCTGGTGGGATTTGTCATTTTTGCAACCGGCCCGGTTTTTATGTCACTGATATTGAATGTTAGCAAAACAAACCATGCTTTTTTAAACAGTCTAAACATGACTATAAATTTTGCCGGAGGAAGCCTTGCTGCACTGTTCATTGGAACAGTTTCAGACTATGCCGGAATAAACGATACTTTTTTATTTGCAACAATATTGGCTATCTTCGCCATTCCATTTTCCTTTTTATTACCAAGTGAAAAATCAAAAACATGACAAACTCGATCAATATTTGCGTTTTTTGCGGTTCACACACCGGAAATGATCCATTATTCAGTGAAGAAACCAGAATACTGGGCAAATTGTTAGCAGAAAATAACTACAATTTAATATATGGCGGGGCGAACGTAGGCCTGATGAAAATACTGGCAGAAAATTACATGAAAACCGGTGGACATGCAACAGGAATAATCCCCGATTTTCTGGCAGATAAGCACTTGATACAGCCCGGGTTGAACAAAACAATACTGGTACAATCCATGCAGGAACGTAAATTCAAAATGGCTGAAATGGCCAGTGCTTTTGTTGCCTTGCCGGGTGGTTATGGTACATTGGAAGAACTGTTTGAAGTTATCACCGCTTCGCAATTATCATTACATAAAAAACCCATTGTGTTGGGCAATTTCAGCGGCTTTTACGACCATTTGCTGGCACATCGCGAAACCATGATTAAAAGTGGGTTTGTAGATCAGCAACATCGTAAAACATTCGTTGATGCTGCAAACGCTCAAGAAATAATCCGCGCAATTGATAATTATGCGGCTCCCGACACCCCAAAATACGTAGAAGACGTTCACAAAAAATACAACAACCCAAAATAAACCAAATGACAAGACAGAAAAAAGCGGCTGAATATTTCGAACAAGGCTATGGCTGTGCACAGGCAGTGCTTTTATCGCTAATAAATTACACACCACTTGATAATGACACAGCATTAAATCTAACATCCGGTTTTGCAGGAGGAATGGGCGATGCAAAATCAACATGCGGAGCAGTAACAGCAGCAATAATGGTAATTGGTATGCATGAAGGAAAAAATTACGATATACTGATGCATAAAAATTCTAATGTCCGGTTAAAATGCGATGCTTTTATACAAGAATTTAACAAGTCCCAAAAATCCATTATTTGCCCGGCAATCATCGATCTGGCAAAACAACAAGGCCAGAAGCCGCATGAAAAATGCAAACAGGTTGTAATAAAAGCAACCATTTTAGCAGAGGAACTGTTGGCTTAGTTTAACCACGTACAGAAAAGTTTTTACATTGTAATTTCATTACAATATTTGTTAAAACCCCGTTTAACAAATACGAAAGAAACCTACGTAGTGATTGTATCTTTAAAAAAACAACAAAGAGCAAAGCAAACCTTCCGTTTTTTCCTCAAAATTCTACAATAAACTCTGTTTACCATAAGATATCAACCATACATCAAAAACATTTCACATTCAGGTTGTATATTACTAACTTTAATATTCTATTTTACGGTATAAATACAAAAACTTTAATACAAATGAAAAATATACTACAAATACTATTTTTTACAATGATCGTGGGCATCGCATCACTCAGTGCCCAGGATACACTACTTTATGAAGATTTTGAGGCAGGTGTTATGCCTGCAGGCTGGTCGGAAGATATTGGTGCAGCTACACAAGGTTGGGAGTTTAGTACCACTACTCCTTCTCCCTTAGGTATACCTGATCATACAACTTATGCCAGTATAAATGACTATGAATGCGATTGCGATATGAGCAGTGTGTACTTAAAGTCCCCAACTTTTGACCTTAGTACTGTAGCGCTCCCAAAACTTATATTTGAAACTTTTTGCGACGTAAGGTTTGGAGGACTTTTTCAAGTTAAAATCAGTACAGATGGCGGTGCAACTTATCCAACGGTTATAAAAGATCTCACTTTTGAGGGTGGAAGTTGGGAGACTGTGCAGGTTGATCTATCGGCATACACATCACAAACTAATGTTAGCATAGCATTTTTTTATAACGATGAAGGAATTCGAGTTCACTCTTACTCAGTAGATGATGTCCTCATTTCCGGATCACCTCAACACGAAATGGCCATTGAAAGTATAACACCATCCTTTGAAATCGAGGGAAATGCAATAACACCCGCTGTTTCACTAAAAAACAACGGGGTTTCTAATGAAAGCTCATGGACATTACAACTTACGGGTTCAGATGGATATAACGAAACAATTTCTGACGAAACCACAATAACATCCAATACCACATACGATGTGGAGTTTCCGCAATGGAATCCCATAGAAGGAACTTATACCTTAACAGCGACATTAACCCTTACAGATGACTCAGATTTATCGAACAATGAACTAAATGAAACGGTAAACATCGTTCGCCCATTTTCAAACAATGCCTTAGCAGGCAATGGAAACAAAGCTAATTACTATAACATTAATCTAACTAATGGCGATATTAACTACTTGAGCACATTTCCGTCAACCGTCCCATATGTAACTTCCGAAGAATTTGCAGGCGACTACAAACTGTACAGGATCAATACCGATCAACAATTATTTACCGTTAATCCCTCAACAGGAACAACCACATTAGTTACAACCCTGTCAATTCCTGGCAACAGTTTTTCTTCACTCGCCTACGACTGGGAAAACAACATAATGTATATTATGACTGCCACAACTTCTCCGTCCCAAACAACTCTGGGAATGCTTGACTTAAATACATATGCAATAACAAATATAGGTACTGTGCATAATAGCGCTGGCATCGTTGGTATGGATATGGCTAGCGATGGTTTTTTATATGCTACATTTAGCGATGAACTTATTAAAATAAACCCTTCCAATGCATCATACACAGTAATTGGCCATGTTGGGCATGACATAAATTCATCTTATCTCGATCTTAGTTACGATCGGGAAAATGATCTACTGCTGACTATTGACAGAACGACCGAAGGTTCCTTCTATGGTTATTATAATTTATCGACCGGTAAGTTTGTGAAAATTAAAGAAATGGCTGACAGTTGGAATTTCACCAGCTTAGCCCACTATTATATTCCATATTCGGCAACTTTTACTGTCTCCGATGCAAACGGATTACTTGAAAATGCAGAAGTAAACATAAACGGAAAAACCATAACCACAAACAGCAGTGGAGAGGCCACTTTAGACCTGATAAACGGGACTTACAATTATACAGTATCAAAAGCAGGGTATGATGATTTTACCGGCTCGGTTACAGTTAACGATAACAATGTAACTATCACCATTACCCTGTCAGAAACTGAATATCCCGTTACATTTAATGTATCCGATGACTCTGGGCCGCTAATTGGCGCTTCTGTTGATATTAACAGTCAATCGTTAACTACGAACAGCAGCGGCGTGGCAACTATTGAACTTACAAATGGCGATTATCCATATACAATTTCACTTACAGGGTATGATGATGCTACCGGCTCCATAAACGTAAGCAATGCCCCTGCATCTGAAGATGTAACCATGGTTGAAACAACCTATTCTGCTACATTCACAGTTACAGACGGAACCAATCCTTTATCCGGTGCAACAGTTTCTGTCAATAGCACAGATAAAATAACCAATAGTAGCGGCATAGCAACTTTTAGCCTGGTTAACGGAGATTATCCTTACACCGTTTCACTTACAGATTATGATAATGCCAGTGGAACCATCAATATCAATAATACGGATGTGAATGAATCTGTTACGCTAAATGAAGCCACTTACAGTGTAACATTTGCCGTTACTGATGGTGCCGATCCACTTGAAGGGGCAACAATCAATATAAACGGTTCAGAAATTACCACTTCAACTGAAGGATTGGCAAATATTTTCCTTGTCCCGGGTGATTACCCCTATCTGGTTACTCTAAATGGTTATGATGATGCTTCAGGATCTGTTTCTGTGGTATCAAGCGATGTAACGGAACTTGTTTCCATGATAGAAACAACCTACACAGTTACATTTAATGTTACTGACGGAAGCGACCCATTAGAAGGTGCTCTTGTTGAAATACCTTCAGAATCATTATCTGCCACAACAGATGCATCGGGTGTTGCCACCTTTATGCTGCCTGCTGATGTATTCGATTACGAAATTTCATTGAATCTGTACAATACCCAAACAGGAAGCATTACAGTTCCTGTTGGCGGAACAACAGTGAATGAAACACTAACGTTAACCCCATACGATGTAACCTTTACAGTTACTGACGGGGCAAACCCACTCGAAGGAGCGAATATACATATCAACGATACAGACTATCTGACTAACGCAAGTGGAATTGCCATAGCTGCGGATTTACCTCCGGCAGATTATGACTATACGGTAAGTTTAACAGGTTATGATACAGAAACCGGAGTAGTAACTGTAGAAACCAGTGATGTTGCTGTCCCGGTGACTTTAGCAGAAACTACTTATACTGTTACTTTCAACGTTACCGACGGAACCAACCCGCTCGAAGGCGCTACAGTAACCATCGACGGCGGAACCATCACAACCGGTTCCGATGGATTGGCAACTATTGAGCTTGTACCAAACGATTATTCCTACACCGTTGATCTGGCAGCATACGATCAGGCTTCCGGTAATATAACGGTAGCCGATCAGCCTGTTACCGAAAATGTGGAAATGGTAGAAACAACCTATTTGGTTACCCTCAACGTAACGGACGGCGCAACCGCGCTCGAAGGCGCCACAATCAACATTGATGGCACTACAATCACAACCGATCCCGATGGATTGGCAACTATTGACCTTGTACCGAATGATTATCCCTACACCGTTGACCTGGACGGTTACAATCAGACTTCAGGCAACATATCAGTCGTAGATCAGCCTGTTACCGAAAATGTGGAGATGATTGAAACAACCTACACCGTTACATTTAATGTTACCGATGGAAGCGATCCATTAGCGGGTGCTCTTATTGAAATACCTTCAGAATCATTATCTGCCACAACAGATGCATCGGGTGTTGCAACCTTTATGCTGCCTGCAGATGTATTTGATTACGAAATTTCACTGAATCTGTATAATACCCAAACAGGAAGCATAACAATACCTGTTGGCGGAACAACAGTGAATGAAACACTAACGCTAACCCCATACGATGTAACCTTTACAGTTACTGACGGAGCAAACCCACTCGAAGGTGCGAATATACATATCAACGATACAGACTATCTGACTAACGCAAGTGGAATTGCCATAGCTGCGGATTTACCTCCGGCAGATTATGACTATACGGTAAGTTTAACAGGTTATGATACAGAAACCGGAGTAGTAACTGTAGAAACCAGTGATGTTGCTGTCCCGGTGACTTTAGCAGAAACTACTTATACTGTTACTTTCAACGTTACCGACGGAACCAACCCGCTCGAAGGCGCTACAGTAACCATCGACGGCGGAACCATCACAACCGGTTCCGATGGATTGGCAACTATTGAGCTTGTACCAAACGATTATTCCTACACCGTTGATCTGGCAGCATACGATCAGGCTTCCGGTAATATAACGGTAGCCGATCAGCCTGTTACCGAAAATGTGGAAATGGTAGAAACAACCTATTTGGTTACCCTCAACGTAACGGACGGCGCAACCGCGCTCGAAGGCGCCACAATCAACATTGATGGCACTACAATCACAACCGATCCCGATGGATTGGCAACTATTGACCTTGTACCGAATGATTATCCCTACACCGTTGATCAGGACGGATACGAGCAGGCTACAGGAAATATTACTGTGGTTGACCAGTCGGTTACTGAAGAGGTAACACTTACAGAAACGACTTACCTGGTTACCTTCAATGTAACGGACGGAACCAACCCGCTTGAAGGCGCCACAATCAACATTGAAGGCATATATGGCGGTACAATTATATCTGATTCCGATGGTATTGCTACTATTGAACTTTTACCGGGCGAATATAATTACACTGCCGCTCACGCGAACTTCAGCAGCGATGTAAATGGTACGGTAATCGTTACCAATGCACCGGTAACAGAAAACGTTGAAATAGGTGTAGGAATTGATGATAACCAAACAGCATCAATAAACATTTATCCCAACCCGACAAAAGGCGAAATCCATATTGATTGCCAGGGAAAAGCCAACATCATTATCATGTCGGCCAATGGAAAAGTAGTAAAAACCACGACCATAAATAATGAGGGAATCATTGATTTGGAAGACCTTTCAGAAGGCTCCTATTTTATAAGAATAGAATCCGGTAAGGGCGTTCAAACAAAACAAATTATTTTGAGAAAGTAACTTTTTAAACTCTGTATACAATATGAAGGCCTCGTTATATAGCGGGGCCTTTTTTAGCCTGGGTACGAAATTAAAAATAGTAATAATTATCATTCGTAACATCGAATAGATCGTATCTGCGTATTCATCAGAACAAGGCGCATTGATGAAATGATTAACAAGTGATTAACAAACCATTAACACCAGCATAACCCCTCTGCTTTGCGCATTACGATTACCGTACAGACATATTTTTGCAAATTACCCCGGCTCCGCCGCAAATTTGACCCCGAAAACCTTGCATACCAATAAAAATACCTTAATTTTGTACCTAATTATGTTTAATTAACTGAGTATTAACTTAAATTTGAAATGATTATGAAACACAAATTTTTTACCCTCACGCTTGCGTTATTGACAATGGCGTTTGCGGTGAATGCACAAAAAATGACTACTGCAAAGCAAGTTCCCCTTGACAAGCAGGTAGTTCAGAAAAAGCAAATTGCGCAAAAGACAAAAGATAGACAGCATGTTGGGATTGAGGCAAGAACTAACGTCACCACACATGCCAGAAATCTTAATTCAAAAGCAACTTTGCTAGATGAAGATTTCGAAGGAGGCACAATGCCTACCGGTTGGACAGCCGTTGATGGTGCAAGTGCTTGGACAATAAGCAACAACAACTCAAGTAGTTATTGGACAATCCCTTCACACACAATCTACGCCTCATTAAACGACGATGCAGCAGGAAGCGGAGGAGATAATAGTGACACATATTTGGCTACTCCTGCAATGGACTTTACTGGCACAACAAATCCAACAATTGAATTTGAGTCTTTAACTTATGGCAGCTCAACAACCTTTACGTTAAAAGCCTCAACTGATGGTGGTTCAACGTGGAGCGATATTACAACTGCTTTTACAAGCTCGAATACTTGGACTTCCGAAAGCATTGATTTATCAAGCCTAAATGGAGAAAGTTCAGTAATGCTTGCATTCCACCATAATGACAATGGATCATGGGGATATGGCTGGGCTGTTGATGACGTCTTAGTTTTTGATCCAGAACCATATCAATTTTCAGTGACTGCCCCATCTGGAGAATCCGTTGAAGCTGGTCAAACACACTACTACACAGTATCAATTAACAATACTGGCACTAATAGTGATGATTTCGTACCAGCTCTTGATGGTGTTGGAAGTTGGACTTATGAGCTCGTTGATGCTTCAGACAGTGTAACAGCACTTGCAACGCCTATTACAATTGCTTCAGGTGAGACCTATGACTTTGTGGTGAAGACTACACTGCCTGCAACAGGTTTAGCTTATGGCGATACAGATACGGAATCAATAACTGTAACATCGGCTGAAACAGGTAAAGCAACTGAATCAGTTGATATTACAACATCTGCAATTGCACCGGTTCAAGCCCCTTATACTTTTGATTTTGCCGATGGTTACCCGGCCGGAGGTTTTACAGAGGCACAAGGAATGCTTGCTGACCCCGTTGAATTTACCGAAGAAACTTCTGCATGGACACAAGACGATTTTGCAAACGCAGGTGCTTCATTGTGTGCCAAGTTGAACCTTTACGGTGGTACTGCCGATGAATGGTTCTTTACGCCAACATTCAATTTAGATGCTAAATCGGACTATCAACTGACATTTGATTTAGCACTAACACCATGGAATGGAGCAACAGTAGGCACTTTCGGTGAAGATGACATTTTTGCAGTTGTAATCTCGACAGACAATGGCGAAACATGGACATCAGCCAATGCATTGCTTACTTATGACGACTCACATACTTTTTCATTGAACGAAAAAGTTACAATTAGCTTATACGACTATTCCGGTGAGGTTAAGTTTGGTTTTTATGGGGAATCTACTGCCTCAAATGAAGATAATGATTTATTTATAGATAATATTACCATTGAGGACATTCCAGCTAATGACCTGGCACTAAGCGGTCTTAACTTCAATTCACTTGGAGTTGTTGGAACCCCACAGGAAATAGAAATTATTGTTCAAAACAATGGTCTTGATCTTCAAGCTGCAGGTACTACAATTTCTGTTACTGAAGATGGTACAGAATTCACTACAGTTGCAACTACTGTAGATCTTGCAACTGGTGAAAGTGAAACACTATATGCAACATACACTCCTGCTGCAACAGGTACTTATACACTAGGAGCCAGTGTTCCTGCAGGAGATGACAATACTGCAAACGATGAATTAACTGGTTCAATTGAAGTAATTCCTCCGGGAATGCTTCTAGAAGACTTTGAAGCAGCTACATTCCTGCCTAATGGTTGGACAGAAACTGCCAATGCTGTAAATTGGGGCCAATCGGCTTCTACAGACTTTTACACAATTGATGGCAAATCTGCTTACATTGTTCATGATTTTGAGTCACCTGAAGAAATGTTAATTACACCTCAACTAACTCTTGATGGTTCGATTACAGAATTAACATATCAGGCATTTGACGGCAATGGCTCTTATGGACTTGGTAGTGGTATTATACAGGTTAAATATTCCACAGATGCTTCCACATGGACAGATATTGGTGCAGCAGTGGTACTTGACCAAGCTGACCCCCAAACAATAACCGTAGATTTAAGCAGTATTCCAAATGGTGATTACTATTTTGCATTTGCAGCTACTTCAGATTTTGACTCTGAAGGATTTTCATCTCTTACTTCTATAGATAATGTTGAAGGTCCTGTTATTGCTGGATTATCAGATAATGATCTTGCCGTTGAAACCATTAATTACCCGAGTAACTTTGTTTATGCAGGTGATGAAGTAACTATAACTGCCAAAGTTAAAAACGTTGGTTTAGTTGCTCAAACTGGAACTGAAGTTTCACTTGTTATTGACGGTGGAACACCGATGACAGCAAACATCGGAACACTTGGCTATGGCCAGTCAGAAATGGTAGAATTCACATGGACAGCCACAACAGGTGGAAGCCATACATTTGAAGCTTCTGTTACAGCAGATGACAATACAGCAAACGACAGCTACACAATGGATGCTGTGGTAACCGAGGAAGGTATGCTAACCGAAGGCTTTGAAGACACATTCGCACCGGCTGGTTGGACTGCCGATGCAGACTGGCAGCAGTGGACAGCGACATGGACACCAATTCATGAAGGAGTTGCCGGAGCCGCAGCAGGAAACACAGCAGGTTTTACAGATGCTATTCTTGCTACGCCAAAAGTTGACCTAACAGGTACTAAAGCTTATGAAGAGTTAAACTTTTATGCTACACTTGGAAACGCTGGTGTTGGCGCAGCAGACTTAGATATTGTTTACTCTGATGACGGTACAACCTGGACAGAAATTCAAGGCGGTATTGTTCCAAATGAAACAATGGATCTTTACACAATAGATCTTTCTGCAATACCAGATGGGCAATATTATCTTGGATTCCGTGCAAGTGGATCAGGTGACGGAACTTATGCAACATGGATCGTAATTGATCACGTTGTTGCCCCACAAATGGTTACTTATGACATGGACTTAACCGTAGAAGATTCAGAAGGAAACCCACTTGATGGTGTAACAATCAACATCAATGAAACTGAATTAACTACAGTTGGCGGTTCTGCAAGTCTTACAAACCTGACCCCGGCATTTTATGACTATACAGCTTCAAAATACTGGTATGACGATGCAACCGGAACAATTGAAGTTGCAGATGCAGACGTTGCTGAAACCATTACGATGTCTCTTGCCACTACCTATTCAGTTACATTCAATGTAAGTAACGACATAGCTGAACCAGTAGAAGGAGCAACCGTTTCAGTTAATATTAACGGAACTGACACCGATCTTACAACAAATGCTGAAGGTAAAGCTTATGTTGACCTTATGGATGGTGATTATGACTATACTGCTTCAAAAATCAGTCATGATAATGCAACTGGTAGTATAAGTGTTAGCGGCGCAGATATCACTGAAGATATCACGCTTGTTGAGCACACTTACACAGTTACATTTGCTGTTGACGATAACGATGGAGCACCTCTAGAAGGAGCTACTGTATCAATCGATGGAACAGACCTTACCACAGATGTGGATGGTATTGCAACTATCGACCTCAGAAACGGAACTTACGACTATGGAGTTGAGTTTGGTTTCTGCGATACATATTCAAGTACAATCGTTGTAGACATGGCAGATCTTGATGAATTTGTTACTCTTACCTGCCCGGATGTATATTCAGTTACCTTTACCGTTGACGATGGTACAGACCCACTCGAAGGGGCTACTGTTGCTGTTGCCGGACTTGAAGAAATGACTGATGCTACAGGCACAGCCGTTGCTGACGTACCAGACGGAACATATACCTATGCTGTTGATTACGGATTTGCTGATACCTACACAGGTACAGTAACAGTAGATATGGCACCGGTTATAGTTCCAACGATTTCTCTTGTTGTTCCGGAAACATATACAGTTACATTTGCTGTAACTGACGGTACTGATCCTCTAGAAGGTGCTACAATTGATATCTTAAATGAAGATATTACATTGACAACCGATGTAAATGGTGAAGCTACTACAATGTTACCGGAAGAAGCATTTGATTATGAAGCATCACTTGACCTTTATCAAACTGTTGCAGGAAATGTGAATGTACCTGTTGGCGGAATGACTGAAGATATCGTAATGACGCTTATTCCTTACGATGTAACATTTAATGTAACCGATGGAACTGATCCAATTGCAGGTGCAACTGTTACTATCGACGGAACAGACTACACTACTGATGCAAATGGTGAAGCCATTGCTACAGCACTTCCACCGGCAACGTATGACTATACTGTGGTAGCTGATACATACATCGATGCAACTGGTACAGTTGAAGTTATTGATCAGGATATTACAGAAGACGTTACCATGGATCTGGCTCAATACTTTGTAACCTTTACTGTTGACAATGAAAACGGCGACCTCCTCGAAGGAGCTGCTGTAACCATTGGCGCAGAAGAAGTACTTACTGATGCAAACGGTGAAGCTGAATTTGAACTCATAGTAGGAGATTATGATTACACTGTAGCTCTGAACGGATACGAAGAAGCAACTGGTTCTATATCTGTAGTTGATGCTGATATTGACGAAGCTGTTACACTTATTGAAGTTATTGAAAACCCAACAGCACTTTCTGTTGCAGTTGATGGATTCGATGCTACATTAAGCTGGGACTTAGCACCAATGGAACTAGTACAACACTCAGGTGTTCCTGCCAGCGACGGTGGATATTACCAAAGCTTTGGTAATGGTTATGGAGTAATTTATGACCTTACACCTTATACAGATGCTGTTGTTTCAGAAATGGACTTCCACCACGTAAGTTGGGGATTAACCGGAACATGGGAATACAAAATCCACGTTGTAGACTGGGATGCACAATCAATTGTTTATACAACTGATATGCTTACCACAACCGGTGACGACCAGTGGGAAGAAGGAATTGACCTGAATGATATTGAAGGTCTTGGTGGCAAAAATGTTGCTATCCTGCTTGAACCATTTGGAAATACTGCTGATGATGCTTATCCGGATGTAAACACTGACGGTGCACTTGACGGAGCATCTATCTTAGGACCACTTGATGACCTTTCATCAATGCAAGCTTCTTCAGCTGATGCTGGTGACTTTGTAATGGATCTTTGGATTATGACAAGTGGTGCAAGCAAGCCTGTTAAGGCTCAACGCATCAGTCTGAACAATATTCCAACAGCACAGCCTAAAGCAGCTGACATATCTGGCGACAATTACGTAATGACTAACCAGAAAGTGAATAAAGGAATTGTTGACTACAACGTATTCCTCGATGACCTTACTACTCCGGTTGCAACTAACGTAAGCGAAACCAGCTACACATTCACTGACCTTGCAGAAGGAACACACACTGCAGGTGTACAGCGTGTATACGAAACAGGTGTTTCTGATGTTGTTTCAATTGACTTTGATATTATTGCATACTACGCAGTTACATTTACTGTAACTGACGTGGATGATGGTACAGCCATCGAAGGTGCAACTGTCGAAATTAACGGCGAAGCTCTTCTGACTGATGCTGATGGAATTGCAACAATTGCACTTCCTGACAATGATTACGATTACACTATTACCATGACAGACTATGAAACTGAAGATGGTTCCATAACTGTTGCTGGTGAAGCAGTAGATGTAGCCGTAGAATTACAGGCAACTGGTATCAACGATGCTGCTACCCTTAACTTTAACATTTACCCGAACCCAACTTCAGGTGTAGTTTACATCGAAGCTCAGGGAACAAGTAATGTTACTGTACTGAACGCAATTGGTGATGTAGTTACAACTACAGAAATCCATGGTCAGGGTACAATCGATCTTTCAAACAATGCTAGTGGAATTTACTTTATCCGTCTGACTTCAGGCAATAAAGTAGCTACACAACGCATTATTGTTGAGTAATTCAACAGAATAACGTTATAATTCAAAAGCCGCCGGATTTTCCGGCGGCTTTTTTTTTGTTTCCTCCCATCGCCATCGCCTGGAGCAAAACCGGGATCATTTGAAAAAGTTGTGGATTAATATAAAAATTCTATATTGTAGCATCAATTACAATAATATGGAATACAAAAAGCAACAGCCCAAAGAAGTACTTATAACGAAAGCCTCGGGTGAAGAAGAACCGTTTTCGCCGGAAAAATTAAAGCACTCGCTGCGCAATGCCGGGGTTAAAGAATCTGTTATAGCCAAAATTGTCAAGGATATAAGCCAATGGCTTTACCCGGGCGTTACAACCAAAAAAATCTATTCCCGCGCTTTTTCACTGCTAAAAAGCCAACCCGATGTTTCGAGCCTGCGGTATAGATTAAAAAAAGCAATTTTAGAGTTGGGCCCCTCCGGTTATCCTTTTGAAACGCTCATTGGGCAAATATTTGAAAAACAGGGTTATTCAACAGAAGTTGGCATTATTGTGGATGGAAATTGTGTAACCCATGAAATGGATGTAATTGCCACGCAAAAAAATGAGCAGCATTTGGTTGAATGTAAGTACAGCAAACACCAGGGAAAACAGGTAAGTGTACAGGTTCCGTTGTATGTTCATTCCAGGGTTAACGACATTATTAAGAAACGCAGAAGTATTGATGCTACAAAAAACTACAATTTTAAAGGCTGGGTTGTTACAAACACACGTTTTTCTGATGACTCAACGCAATATGGAAAATGCAGCGGACTAAGACTGCTGGCATGGGATTATCCTGCCGGTAATTCACTAAAAAATCGTATTGAAAAGTATAAACTCTATCCAATCACGATCCTTTCCGGCCTTACAAAAGTTCATAAAAAGATTTTGCTGGAACAAAACATTGTAACATGCAATCAACTTGACGATCAGGCTTTGAAAAGGTTAAATCTCACTAAGAACAGAACTACCCGGCTAAAGAGAGAATTGGCAGGCATCTATAATTAGAGTCTGTCTATAAAGTCCGCTAACTTCGTTATACTTTTCATTCGCATCAGTCATTTACTATAGTAAACTCCTGATACTCATTCAAAGCAAGCCTCGTTATCGAACTTTATAGCTCAGACTCTTTAGTTTATGGACAGACAATTAGTGCGTGTAATAAAACTCCAATAATCAGGAGATTGCTTCGTCGTTCCTTCTCGTATTGAACATCCTTGGATATTATTTAACGCAACACTCGAAACGTAGGAACTCGTTGCGAGCGTTGCGTTTTATTATCGTGGCGCGCGTGGCGAGAAAACATTCAGGTAAACGGAAACTACAGAAATGCTTGCGCCCGTGAAGCAGATAACAGCCTCTTTAATTTTCCTTTATTTATTCTACAACAAATTTATATGCTGCTCCGGCATATTTTCCATCTGCTATTTTTATAAAATAAACCCCGCCGGGCAATGCTGATACGTTGACACTGCATTCGCCCTTGAGATTAACGATTTGTACCACGCGGCCTAAATTATCAGTTATCACGCCTTGCGTTTCATGTATAAATGGTGTTTTTACATGAAGCGTATTATTTGCCGGATTGGGATACAAATCTACTTGTAAGTTGTTTTTTTGCATCGGATCATTTAATCCAACAAATTCGGAATAGTGAAACTTAACGGTTGCGGCATGTTCCCAATCACCTGTTTCTGTATAAAAATCCATATAAACACTATCGACCTGGTGTTCAAAAAACAATATTGGATTTCCCTCTTCTCCTTCGGCAAATGGCAACACCATATCGCTAAATATTACGTCGTTTGTATAAAAACCATACATTTTCATTTCTTCCACCCATATTTCATCAATTTCATCCCACGAATAGTCGATTTCTTCGTCGAGATTGCCATTTGATTGCCAGGTGTATGTATATTTTGAATCATTTATCCACAATTCATCTGTTTCATCATAAGACATTTCAATAATTTCAGAAATTTCCTCACCATCCCAGGAATTTTCCGTCTTGTTAGCAAAAACCCAATCGTTAAGGTCATAATGATAATACGAATGGATGTAAGAAGTCATTTTACCTCCGTCGTACAAATATTCATCTTTCGTATCGAGGACAAACTCACTGCCATCCCAGCTTTCAACAATAGCAGAATCCAACAGATCGCCTGTGTAATAGTAATAGGTAATCTCATCGTGATCCATTTCATCATTTTCCTGATCATACCAGTAATAATCTTCCTGCACAAGCAGTCCGTCCTGGTATGTATAAGAAACACTATCATCCATGATCCATATATCCAGATCGTGATCATAGTAGTAATCAACCTCGTACGATAACTGACCATTTTCATAAAAGTAAATGTCCTTATCGGCAATTAATAACTCCGTTGTTTCATAGTCAAGTTCGTAATAGGTGGCTTTTTGCAATTGGCCCTGGCCGGTGTACTCAAACAACGATCTTTCCATTTCCATAAAATTACCTTCGACAGAATAAAACATTTGCATACTGTCAATTTTGACCATGCCATCAAACACAAATTGCGTTTTATGTTTTTGCGGATGATGTTGAAATTTCGCCAGCAAACTTTTGGGTAGTTCCTGAGCAACTAACGTTGTCGTAAAAACTAAAGCGGTAAAAAATAATAAATACTTTTTCATAATGATTGTATTTTGGGGTTACATTTTCAAAGGTACAAAATAATGCCAACACTTTCGTTAACAAACAGTTAAATATCCCCCACACAAACCATTACCCTTTTTGAGGGTTCCCCCCTATTCTATCGTTGAGCTATTATTGCTTTTTTGCGACCAAACTAAAATGAGAAAAATTATGAGAAGATTTCAACTATTATTTTTTGGATTATTAATGGCTGTTGGCCTTAATGCGCAAACACTCATTCAAGAAACTTTTGACAGTGGAATTCCTGCTGATTGGACTAACCTTAACCCTGATGCAGATAGCTATGAATTTAAAAGTCCGGCACAATATGCAGTAGGTGGAACAACCACTTATGCTGCAGCGATGGGGTGTGACAACGACTATTTAATAACACCACAATTAAATATTTCCAGTGCAGATTTTGTTCTTTCGTATGATGTTGGAGTTGAAAATACTTCGTACGCATACAGCTTCAAAGTAATGGTATCTACTACGGATACAGACCCTGCCAGTTTTACAGAAATTCATGATGAAGTGGATTTTGCAACAACCGGATGGAACAATAATGAAATTAGTCTGGCTGCATATGATGGACAAGACATTTATGTTGCATTTTATGTTTACGCAGCCGGGGCAACGTTTTATTCCTTCGGATTTGACAACATTGAAGTATCAGCCCCCTTGTCAAATGAGCTTTCTGCTGATGATCTTGACATCAGTCCTTCGACCGTTTTTGATGGCGATGAGGTAACTTTTACAGCCAATGTAACAAATAGCGGAAGCAATGCCCAGGCTGATGTTATTGTCGACTTTACCGTTGATGGTTCATCCATTGGTACACAAACAATTGCTTCAATTGCGTCGGGGACAAGCGAAACAGCTTCGCTCACATGGACTGCTACCGAGGGAACATTCGACGTAGGCTTTTCTCTTCCTTCTGATGATTTTAACGACAATAACGAATTTACTACTTCACTGACTGCATTTAATTCAGATGCACTTGTTGAAGGGTTTGAAGGAACATGGTTACCAACCGGTTGGAGTGTTGACCCGGAGACTTCTACCTGGAGCCTTGGAACATTTGGAGCATACGAAGGATCTCAGTGCGCATATATTTCACAAGATGGTGAAAAAAGGCTAATAACCCCCAAATTAGATTTAACCAGCGCTTCAACAATTAGTTTTTATGGCAAAAGCTATTCAGGTACACCTACACTTAAACTTCAGTATTCGACTGATAAAACCAGCTGGACAGATGTTCCTTCCGGATCATATACTTTATCAGGTTCTTATGAGCAAAAAAATATTGATTTAAGCGCGATACCTTCAGGTGAATATTACATTGCTTTTCATTATGATTTATCCTGGGTTGGAGTGGGTATCGACAATATAGTTGGCCCCGGTGAAGTTGCTGAGACACCTTTGGAAGCAGAAAACCCGACACCATCTGATGCGGCAACCGGTGTAGCTGAAGACATTTCTTTAGAATGGACAGCCAATGGCGCCGGAGGTATTCCATCAGGCTATAAAGTTTATTTTGGAACTGATGGTGCAGGTGCATCAACTCCAACAAATATTGAAAATGGAACAGAGCAGTCAGAAACAACTTATACACCAGGCTCTGCACTTGATTATGAAACCACGTATTACTGGCAAATTGTTCCTACAAACTCCGAAGGCGATGCCGCAAGTTGTCCAATATGGAGTTTTACAACCGAAGCCAACCCTGTACAACCCATACCATATAGCGAAAATTTTGAAGCGGTTGCTGATTATGGCCTACCTACGAACTGGAGTAACAACTTTACCTATTCTGTTAAAAGCGATCATGGGGTATCATCCAGTAAAGGTTTATCCGTTCTTATGTGGAGTTCTACAAGTTTGGCTGAAGTCACAACAAATGCTATTGGACCTTTGTCATCAAATGGCAACCAAATTTTATTTGAATATAGAATTGTAGACAATAACGACTATCCGAATTCACCAACAACACTTGGAGCCTCTGATAAATTAGACGTTAAAGTTTCAACAGATGATGGCTCAACATTTACAACAGTTCATACAATAGACCAAAGCAACCATGTTGCTTCATCTGATTTTGCTACAACTACAATCAATCTGGATGCGGCATACAATAACGAAACGATAAAGGTTAAGTTAGTATCTACATGGAATGAAGGTGAGTATTTTATTGATATTGATAACATGGAAGTTAGAGAAGCTGCTGCGGATCCTGACTTACTGGCCGGTGCAAATGAGCTGATATTTTCGAATGTTCCTGTTTCGCTAGCACATACCCAAACGCTGAATATTTTGAATGATGGCGGAGGAACCCTTGAAATAACCGATGGCGACATCACATTTACAGGAACCGATGCTGCTGACTTCAGCCTGGGAACAGTAACTTATCCAATTCAGCTTGGAGCAGGCGAAAGCATTGATCTTGATGTTATTTACACGGCCAATTCTGCAGGAAGTAAATCAGCCACCATGGACATTGTAAACAACGGCGTTAGCGGAACTGCTTCCATTGCCCTTACGGCAACTTCTTATGATCTGTTCGGAAGCTATTCTCAGGATTTTGAAACAACTACAGCAGATGCCATGCCCGAAAAATGGGCAGAAATAAGCACCGGACTCAATTGGGCCGGAGTGCTGGATAATGAAAGTGAGGCCTTCTCTCCTACAAAATATTTATTATTAACAAACGGGACAGAAACAACAGGCGATTTATTTGCCGTAACCCCTGGATTTGATATCGGTTCATCACGCCTTGTTTTTATGGCTAAACGCAACAATTACGTATCAACACTTAGTATTGGAACAATGTCTGACCCATCTGATGCCGCAACATTTAATGAAATTCAGTCCATTGACTTAACTGAAACATATACAGAATATGAAGTTGATTTCAGCAGCTACAGTGGAACAGATGTTTACGTTGCATTTAAACATAATCTGGAAAACACCTATTCTGAAATATTTATTGATGATGTAATCTGGGAAGATGTTCCAACTACACCAATTTGCGAAGTAAGCACAACGAACATCAACTTTGGAGACGCTGCCCTGAACGAGGCTGATTCGGAAAGCTTTACAATTACCAATGCTGGCGTTGGAACACTAACAATCAACGACGGCGACTTTGCGTTTAGTGGCACAAACAGCGAAGAATTTTCAGTTGACGGCGCAACTTATCCAATTGAACTCGCAGCAGACGAATCTGTTGAAATAACCCTGAACTTCGCGCCGCAAGCAGCAGGAAGCCGCACAGCTACACTGGAAATTATACATAACGGCAATAACAGCCCAACCAGCATTAACCTGTCCGGAAACGGATATGATGGTATGGTTGAAGATTTCAACGGAGCATTCCCTCCTAACGGATGGACAGCCGATGATGCATGGAATGCATTAACTTTCAGCACCTACGAAGGTGATGGCGGAGCATGGTTCAATCCGGGCAGCGAAGTTACTGAAGCTAAACTCATCAGTCCCAAACTTGCCGTTGAAGATGGTGATGTATTCTCATTCTTCGCAAAAAAATCGAATAACGATGGTGTATTAAAAGTGATGTATGCAGAAGATACTGCAAGCAAAAGCTGGACAGAACTCAACTCATTTACCATCACAAATACAGAATACGAAGAAAAAACCACAACGCTGTCGCTGGATGGTGACTATTTTATTGCCATTGCAGGAAGCGGAGAAGCATTTACAAGCACGTATGTTGATTTCATTAAAGGCCCCAATTTATCGAAGACTTACAGCACAACCTTCACTGTAACAAACAATGAAACAGGTAGCCCGGTATCAGGAGCAGAAATAAATATTGAAGGAAATATTCTGAATACCGATGCAAGCGGCCTGGCTGTTGTTAACCTGGAAAATGGAACGTATACATACACAATTACAGCAACCGGATATTTTGAACAGTCAAACTCCGTTACAGTTGACAATGCCCCGGCAGAAGTCGCTGTAAGTCTTGTGCCAGTGAGCGGATACACCGTTACCTTCACCATTAATGATGACATTACAACCGATCCAATTGAAGGAGCAACCATCGATATTGAAGGAACAACCATTACAACAGATCCGTCTGGTTTAGCCGCGATTGAATTAGAAAACGGAACATACAACTATACAGTTTCGGCGACTGATTATGTTGAAGAAACCGGAAGCTTAACTGTTAACGATGCGACGGAATCAATATCAGTAGCCCTGACGCCCATAGAAGAAACCACTGCCACTTTTACTGTTACCGATGAAAACGGTACAGCTATTCAGGGAGCTGAAATAGACATCAATAATACAACGCTCACAACCGATGCATCGGGAATTGCCAGCATTGTTTTGGATGATGGAACGTATGAGTATACAGTAACTGCAACGGATTATGCACCCGTAACAGACAACCTTACAATCAGCGGAGCAGATGTTGACGTAACAGTTGAATTACCATCGGTTTATGAACTTACATTCATTGTAAACAACGAAGCCGGCGACCCGATTGAAGGTGCATTTGTTGTAATTGGCGAAAACTTCTTTAACACAGATGAAAACGGAGAAGTAACCGTTGATGCAGTGAACGGAACGTATTATTACACCGTTACAAAAGCAGATTTCGAAATGCTTTCGGGCGAAGTAACTGTTGATGGAGCAGATGTTACAGAAACCGTAACTTTACGCATGGTTTACTTCGTATATTTCACTGTAAATGATGAAGATGACAATCCGATCGAAGGCGCCACAGTTACCATTGAGGATTCAACACTGACAACAACTGCCAGCGGAGAAACACAAATTGAATTGCCTAACGGTACTTACGCTGTAAGCATTAGTAAAGACGGATACGAAACTGTTGCAGACGAATTTACTGTACAAAATGCAGGTTTGGATATTTCAGTAACGCTTCCAATGGTTCAGAACGATTACACTGTTACATTTAACGTAACCGATGATGAAGCCAATGTACTCGAAGGTGCAGAAGTTTCTTTCACCGATGGAACCGACACATGGACTGCAGTAACTGATGCTTCAGGTGTAGCTACGTTCAATAACATTGTAAACGGCGATTACGACTATACGGTAACCAAAACTGATTTCGAAAATACTACAGGCAGCCTCACAGTGGCAGATGAAGATATTTCTATTGATGTAGCAATGGAACCTGTAGGAATTTCCAGCACCACACCGGCTAACTTCAACTTGTATCCGAACCCAACCAAAGGAAAAGTTCAAATTCGTTTTGAAGGAGCATACAACGTGGTAGTTATGAACTCAGTCGGACAGGTTATCATGACCCGTGAAATGCAAAACAATAGCACGATTGATTTAACAAACAAAGCTGATGGAATCTATTTCATTCGCATACAAAACGCAACAAATCTGTTTACAAAACAGGTTGTCGTTGAATAAATTATCACATAATTAATACTCGTTAATATGAAAAGGGGCTGTCCAACGGGCAGCCCTTTTTTTTAATTATCTTTGTAAACATACGAGTGCCTGTCCTTAAAATTCACATTTCCCATAGAGTTAGTATAGGAACTAACGATTGATTAAAGGCAGCTTACAATTCAATTGAGCCAAAATTGCATCTAAATTTCAAAATTAAAAGAAAATAATATCTTTGCACATAAATAAAAAACAGATGGAAAAAGCTTATAAAAACCCCCAACAGCATTCTACAAATACAAGCTATATACCCAGCAACAAAAAATCAGCCAACAATAACCTTCAAAAAAATGAAGACTCAATACAATCAGAAGGTCAAGAATACGGAATTTGGGGTACGGATATTTTCGATAATGAACACCTTTCTATGTTCAGTGATGATTTACATCAACATTTTGTAAGCCCTCGGTTTCCTCAAAAAACAGAACAACCAAAACATGGAGTAACCAAAGAGAAAATGGAGGTTATCTATATTACAAAAAACAGGCGAGAGAATAAACGTAAAAAATCAATTATAATACCTGCTGAAACAGAAGTTTCTCTAATAAAAAACCCAAACGAAACATTAAACACAACAGCAACGCTGAATGATGGCAAAACATACACTTTCTTAACAGACCCAATAGATATAAATATAACACCAAATAATCTCTACCAACTTCCAAACAAAGTAGCCAATCCCATGATTATTGGAACAACGGGAACCGATCAATCATTAATTTCAATAAAAGATGTTAATATCCATTACAACGGAGCTCCAGAATCGATTCAAAGTAAACTTGAAGCTAAAGTCAAAGTTCTGTTAAAATCAGGAAATATGCTTGGCACTCCCGGCAAACCACCCTGTAGCCATTCCAATAAGGTTGAAAATGCAGAAAAAACTATCACACAGAAAATTTCATTTGCAAAAAACGAAACAGGAGATACTGATTATGACGGAAAAAAATTCATTTTCCGGTTCACTCGATTTAATAACGGAAATTCGAAGCATATAATTCTTGTTGAGCAACTTGGAGAATATCGAAAAAAAACATTGGATGCTGCGGAAAAAGAATATATTCTTAATAAACTTCGCAACTACAATATTACGCTGCCAGAACCAACAAACGAACAAGTAGCCAATGCAAAAACATTACTAACAAAAAAATACTCAACCAAATATTACAACGGAGATAAGCTTAACCAGCAGGAAAAGGATATTGTGAATAATGCACGTCAGAAATTTAACAACCATGAAATTGAAAATATCCTGATGGCATTAAATAAAGTTCCGGATTCGCATTTAGAAAAAATCAGAAATCTTAAGTTTGGAAAAAGGCCTTATGCACTAATCGGAAATCAATTAAACAAACCAGAAGCGCAATACATTGCAGCAGAACACACGACACTCATAATTGAAGCAAATATAAATGATCAAGATTTATATTACGGAGATGTTGGTACAATTTTCTCAACCCGTTTTCAGCATTCTGTAATACATGAAACAGGACATGCGGTCGACTATAATAGTGGTTATAATCAGGGGCTGGAAAAATATAAAACAATAAAAAATAACCTTAGTAAAGCAATTGAAGCACTTAAAGAAGCCAATAGCGAAGATTCAGATTATCTTAGCATCAAAGATAATTACTCAGAAGCGATTGAGGCTTTCAAAAATCTTTCTCCCTTTACCATGTTATCTGGAAAAATCAAAACACCTTATGTGAAGGATAAATATGGAATTGAAACTAATTCTTCACCAACTCCATTCACTACTGCAAGTAAACTAGATGATTATGAAATATCATGGTATGGGTCGAAAAACAATGAAGAAGCATTTGCAGAATCGTATGCGCTTTATATAACTGCTCCAAAAACATTGGAAGCGTTAAGCCCAAACCTTTATCAATACTTTGAAACTTTATAAAATGAAGTATATAAGACCTGTTTTTTTTATACAATTTTTCATAATTTCCTTTATAGGTGCTGCTCAAAGAGGAGAGTCACAACCTTTGGCAATCGTTAAAAACGATCTGGGATACAACATCATAAACCGTAATGGAAAACTATACCTGGATAATTTTTATGAAGATTTAACAGAAATTTCCGAGAACTTTGTTCATGCTTGTACAAAAACAAATGAAGGTTTTATACACATTCCGACAAAAACATTTATAGCATATTACAAATGGAATAAAGGCACACCCATTAAAGGAACCGACTCGCTGGCTGTTTTTGACTACACTTATCTTACACAATCAGTTTCTGAAAATGGTGACACTGTTTTTAAAGCCTCCAAAACTAAACCGGCAAACACTTCGGATTTTGTGGCAATTGATAGCTTAACCCGATACAATTACACATTTATTAATAATATTTCAGCAGCATGGATCAATACTGAAAGCATTTTACTAATCGAAAGAAAAGGCTATTGGAGAGTAGTTGACAAACAGGGGAATTTTTTACTGGCAGATACAATTAACTATGCTGAAAAAGTCAGTGAAGATTTTATGCTTTTGGCAAACAACAAAAGAGCATTCTTTTTAAATACAAAAACACAAAAAATAGTAAAAATGAAATTTGATGCAGCCCGTTCTTTTTCAGAAGGAATGGCATGCATTGGCTATGGTGATTCGGCACTATCTTTAAAAGATGGACTAGCCTTTTATAAACCTGCCCGCTATGGCTTTATCAACAAAGATAAAAAAATTGTAATCCAGCCTCAATACAAATTGGCGGGAAGTTTTTTTAACAACCGAGCATTTATAAAAAAAAGCGAAAAGTATGGCTTCATAAATAAAAAGGGAGAACTAATAATCTCAACCAAATTTGAAAGAGCGAGCAACTTCTCCGAGGGGTATGCTTCAGTAATGCACAATGAGAAATGGGGGGTTATCAATACTGCCGGGAAATGGACTGCTTATCCTAAGTTCGATCGCATTTATAACTTTAGTTTTGGACTTGCACCAGCAAAATTGGGTGATAAATACGGATATATCGACACAACCGGCACCTGGATTGTTAAACCTCAATACAAAGTAGGAAGACGCTTCACAAATCCAAAATCAAAGAACTGCTTAGATTGCCTGCAACGATTCTCAAATTGCTTAATATTCGAAGGTGATGTAAATGAATAACTACCACAACCCAAACAAGTTAAAAGTAGACAAAGAAATATTAATCTTAGAGCACAAGTGATTTAAACAACTAAAATCTACCTCACATGAACATCTCATTTGATAAATTCTTCGATTTTTTGAAGCAATGGAGCGCAGCAAGACTGGCCGTTCTTGTTTTGCTGACAGGCGAACTGTGGGTTAAATTGAAAAATGACACCCATTTTATTGAACCTGCTCTGATGTTTAAACTCATCTCAATGGCCATTTTGTTGGAAGTTTTCGACATAACTTTTACTAAACTCAAGTCAGATAAAAGAATGTTTTGGATTTATCTTATTTCCACAATTGTTTCTCTCGGAGGCATTGTCATCATCGCATTTTCTATATTTTTTGACTTTAATTACTAAAAAAGCACCAACCGCAGAACAGTTGATGCTTCACTATTTGGATTATACTTTGGCTATATTCCCGGTACAAACATCTTTTCAAAAGTATTTTTGCCTTCCCGGAATATTGCGTCTGCATTTTGCGATGTGCGGAAAATATACTTATCATCATCCGAATAAGCTTCTACTAAATGGTTATCGCCATTTTTTGTAGCAATATTTAGTTTGAAAACAGGTTGGTTTTCGGGGTCAAATTTCTGTGCAAAGTTGTGGGCTGTATTATTTTTCAGTTTTTTAAGAAACTTATCAACCTGCGTTGAATCGGCAGGTGCATTTCGTGCCATCCATTGGTTGTTTTGGCGTGTCAACACAAATGATGAATCTGCCGGGTAGCTGAAACGAACTTCCTGCACATTTGCCGGCTGCACACTCAACAATGTATGATCGCGAAAACCATTGAAATCGCGGCGCGTCATCATGCTTAACTGCCCCTCAACCGTGTAAACTTCGGGTTCATCAGGCAAACGGGCATTTGTAGACATGGAGAAACCCTGCCCCACCCGTTTGTATGAAAACCGTCCGACAATAATCTCGGCCAATTCTTCGCCATCGCCATGAATAACGACTCTTGTACCCAAGGAATCATTCACCTCATACTCTTTCCATTTTTCCTCTTTTATAGCTACACGCTTTTTCACTTTCAGGTTCGATAACGATTTCATCAGGCTTTTTAAGGCGCTTTGGTCTGCGGCAGCCTGTTTTTCACCCTGCTTTACATGCCATTGATTTTCACCTGATTTCTCAAAGATCAGCGGCTCTTTTTCAAAATGAATAAACTCAATTTTGTCAATTTTTGTCGTGTCTACCTTTGCCAAATATTCCCTGAAATTGCGCT
>CAYPSX010000003.1:31456-44323 GCA_964413185.1 uncultured Bacteroidales bacterium | reverse complement strand
TGATTCTTGTGGGAATAAATTTCTCTGTCAGCAAAAAATCATAACCTTGAAACAAAAAAAGCCGGCACAAACAGCACCGGCTCTGCAATGTTTTTATTTGAATTATTCAACTTCGCTTTTATAGTCTTCGGGTGAAAGCAAATCGTTGATTTCATCTTCGTTTTCGATTTTAATTTTAATCATCCATCCGTCTCCGTAAGGATCTTCGTTAACAGTTTCGGGGGCGTCTTCCAGTTTTCCGTTAAATTCTGTTATTTCACCTGCTATGGGCATGTACATATCTGAAACAGTTTTAACAGCTTCAATTGTACCAAACACGTCGCCTTTTTTCAATGTTTCGCCTTCTGTTTCTACTTCAACAAATACAACATCGCCAAGTTGTTGTTGGGCAAAATCTGTAACGCCTACTGTAGCTGTGTCTCCATCAACTTTTATCCATTCGTGGTCTTTTGTGTACTTAAGATTTTCTGGAATATTCATGATTTCTAACTTTTAATATTTTTAGCAAAATTAATATTATTTTATTGGAAGTAAATTATTTATTGGTGTTTTTAGTCATGATTACTCATTTTTTAATTCACCAATTTTATTCATTAATTGTGTAATTTTTTTGTCAAGTTCTACTTTATGGGTAGTTTCTACTGCAATATTCAATACTCTGTCTATTTCGTCATCTTCCATTATCGGGATATATGTTTCGTTTAAATAGACGGTTTTATCGCGTTTTACTATTTCATGTAATCGTTTTTTGGTAACGCCACTAATTACTTCCTGCCAAAATTTAAGGAAACTTCTTCGTGAGGCATCATCCTGGGTAACAAATGCATCCTGGAATTTCCCAAGCATGTGTTCGGGTGAGTGTCCGTATGTTTTAGCCATGAGGTCGTTTATTTTGATAATTCGCCCTTCGAGGTCGTACTCAGCCATCATTACGGTTTTTTCAAGTGTGTCTCGAATGGTAGTAAGTTCGGCTTCGCGGGTTTGGGCTTCTTCTTGTGTAGCCTGCATTTCTTCCAGGTTTTGCCGCATTTCTTCTTCCTGCTGGGAGAGTTCGTCTTTCAGCTCTTCCGATTGTTTGAGCAGGTGTGCTGTACGAATATTTGTCTTTACGCTGGAAATGGTTGCAGCGATGCTTTCGGCGACCCGCTCTGCAAATTCGATTTGGTAAGGCTCAAAAGGTTTCATTGCCAACAGTTCCATTACACCGAATGTTTCCTGGTTCATCATCATGGGAACAATAAGCAGGTTATTGGGTACATCATCTTCACTTTTTCCTGTGCGTATATTGACAAATTCTTCGGGGACATTTGTCAGGTGTATTGTACTTTTTTCGCTGAGGGCTCTTCCTACGAGTTCTTCGCCATCATGGATTTTCTTTTCTATGAGCTTTTCGCTGCCTAAAGCATAGGCGGCTTTCAGGTCAAAAAATGTTTTTTCTTCTTCGTCTTCTTCAATAATAAATATGGCACATTGAGGAATTTCCATGTATTCGGTAAGATTCCGGGCAATATTTACAGCGAATTTATGCATGTTATCGTTATCTTCGCGTAATATTTCGCCAAACTTTGCCAATCCCTGGGTTACCCATGCTTGTTTGCGGTCGTTTTCTCGTTTCTCTTCTCCAAGTTTTTTAGCTTCTTTAAGGCTTTCACGCATATCTACAAGTGCCTGGCCCAGGTAATCTTCCTTACTCAACAATTTGTGTTCCTTGTCTAGATTCCCTTCGCCTATTTGTTTGGCAAATTCGGCTGTGGCATTTAACCCGTCGATGAGTTTATTTACGCTTTCGGCCATATCATTTATTTCATCGTTGTACCTGCTGTGTGTCTTCAGATTTTTATTGATGTTACCGATTGCAATTTCCTTTAATACTTTGGTAATATCGGTTAACGGCCTTGATATCGATTTTGCGATGATATATATAAAGATACTAAATACAGCCAGTGCGATAAGTCCCGTAACAATACTTAGTAGGAAGCTTTTATTGGCTACGCTGTTAAGTTCCGATATTGGTACAGCTATTCCAAAAACCCAACGTTCATTTGCTTCTCCTATTCTTAATGAATTCATGGTGAAATAGGTTTTTTCGCCTGTAACCGGATCAATATCTGTAAAGTTATGTTTATGGTTCCATTTTACTTTATTAATTATCTCCTGAATTGGGACGGAGAATTGCAATGTGTCAATCTTTTTTCCAACAAACTCAATGGTTTTGTGGGCTACAATTGTACCTTCGTTGGCAACGAGAAAGGCGTAGCTGTTGTCAAACGGTTTTATTTGTTCAGCAAATTTCTGTAACGTTGTAAGCGAGGCGTCTGCTCCTACAACACCGAGGAACTGCCCGTGGTGTAGAAGCGGTGAAATCATGCTGGTTTGCAATATCTCTTTTTCTTCGCCCTTAGCATAGCTGTAATAATAGGGTTCCAGCAGTGTTTGGTTGTGGCTTTCTTTGGGTTCTGTATAATAAGCGCCCTGGTATAACGGGCCTGTTGAAAGGCCTTCAAGTTTTATTGAATCATTTGTGCGATAGTATGTTGGCGCAAAATTTCCTATGTATGTATTTCCCGGTTTATTTATGTAAAGGCTATCCTGATTGTCTATGGCATTGGGTTCCCAAATAGTAAAAAGCGCCAGTATATCTTCATTTTCTTCTAATATATTGTTTAGAATGAACATAAAATTGTTCCGCCGGGCAGATTGATCGAGTGATTCAAAAGAGAGTAGCAAGCTATTTAGTGATTGGGCAGTGCTCATAAATTTCCCCATTTTGCCCTTCACTTTGCGTGCATTGACCTCTGCCGTTAGATCTGCATATTGGGTACTGCTCTCAAAGGCTTTTTCTTTTATTTTTAAGCTGATAACCAGTATGGATGTTCCGAATATTACAAACGAAGTTGTAAGTATTAGAAGAAGCATCTTTATGTATAGTTTCATCTTTAATCTCATAGGGCCATGTTTTTACTTTAAGATTATTTTTTTGAGCTCCTCTTCGGCACTTTTCCAGACCACTTCAATCTCATCAAGGTTATCTTCTATTTGTTCGGTGTCGATGCCTGTGGCGCAAATTACTTCTATTTCTTTTGACATTTCAACAATGCGGCTCAAACCCAGGTATGTCATTTTGGTTTTAAAGTTTCCGATCTTCGATTTCAACATTTTAAGGTCTTTACCTGATAGCGACCGGAGTTCTTTGATTTGTTTTGGTATCGTGTCAATATAAATATTGATAATGTTTTGAATTTTTCTCAAATCATCTTTATACACTTTTTTCAGGTGTGTAAGGTCTATATAATCAAAGAGGTTTTCTTGTTCAAAAACTTCATTGATGCTTATTTTATTTGCTGGTTTTTCTTGTTTTTCTTCAGCCTTGTTTTGTAGTTTTTCGTATTCTGTTTTGAGTTTTGCCAGCTGTTTTTCTTTTCGTTTTTCTTCTGAAATATCAACGGCAATATTTAATACTTTGTAAGGTTCGCCGTCATTGTTCAGTAGCGGATAATAGTACTCTTTTAAATAATAGTCGCGCCCCACGTATTTTGTATAGAAATTATTGGTTGTTTGCTTTCCTTCTTTTAGTTTTTGCCAAATTTGTTCATAGTTGTTTTTTACCTGTGTTGTACTGAACTCATATGAACCAATCTTTTTTCCCACTACCTGATCGCGTTTCAGTTGAAATAAATGGAGCATATTATCGTTGATATCTGTTATATTGCCTTCCATATTATATTCGATGTAAAGCAAGGTTTTTTTTGCGGCATTGATAAATCCCTGAATATTATTTTGTCTTTTGGTGGCTTCTTCTTGCATGGCCTGGAGTTCTTCCATGTTTTGCCGCATTTCTTCTTCCTGCTGTGCAAGTTCATCTGCCTGTACTTTAGACTTATCGAGAAGTTCGGAGGTTTGTGCATTTACTTTGGCAGAGGAGATGGTGGATGCAATTGATACGGCTATTTTTTCGACAAATTGTATTTGATACTCTTCAAGGCGTTTCAGTGAGCCAATTTCAATAATGCCTATCACAACTTCGTTAATAAGCATTGGAACATAAAGGGAGCTGCCGGGTTTAGTGGAGCCGAGCCCTGATAGAATTGGGTCAAAATCATGGGGGATATCGTCCATGTAGGTTCTCTCTTTCTCAAGGAGGCATTTGCCAACGATGCCTTCGTTTGGTTGGATTGTATTGTGCTCCATTTTTTCTTTTGTGAATCCAATGGAGCCTGTTAACTCGAGGTATTGATTATCGCCCTCCTTTTCTGTAAGATATATTCCGCCCTGATGAGCACCCAGATAGTCTACCAGGGTTGAAATAATCTGGATACAGAGTTTATTCAAATTATCGTTGTTTTGACGCAAAATAGTGCCAAAAAGGTTGATGCCTTGTGATGCCCAGTTGCTTTGCTCATCTTCTTTTTGCCTTTGCCGCTCTTCTTCTTTTGCTGCTTTTAATGAATCGCGCATTTCCAGAACAGAGTTCCCCAGTACATCCTGTTCGCTCAGCGGTTTAAATTCGTGTTCAAAATCACCTTGTTTAATGTGGTTGGCAAATTCAACTGTTTCTCTGAAACCTGCTATTACAGTATTTACAGAATGACCCATTTGTTCAATTTCATCGCCTGTGCGTATTTTTATTTTGTCAATGTTTTCGATTTGCCCGAGCGACAGCTTTTGTAATACCTTTGTAGTTTTTTGTACGGGTTTTATAATCTGGAAGGCAATTAATAAAGTAACGATAATAAGAACCAACAAACCATATACGCCAACTTTTCTGGATTCATCGAAGTGGCTTTGAGCTTCAATAATAATGTTTTGTAAAGGAACATTAATGGCAATGCCCCATGAGGAGTTGCTTTTTCCGAAGTTTACGGGAACTATGGTTGTATAATAGCTTCCTTCTCCGGTATGATGTACAAATTTGTTTTTTTCTTTTTGCCGGATGTGTTCTATAATATTGTATTCCGAATTTAACAGACTGTCAAATTCTTTAATGTTTTTCCCGAGTGCAGATTCGTTGGGGTGTGCAACGATACTTCCTTGGGTAGAAAGAATATATGCATAACCCGATGCGCTGGCGTTTAACGAGTCAATAAGTTGATTGAGTTGAGTTAAACTTATATCTGCCCCTACCATTCCAATAAAAGCACTATCTACCATAAGCGGGACTATAAGTGAAGTCATAAGAATTTCTTTATCTTCACTACCACTGTATGTATCTGTATAGGGCTCGGTGATGCCTTCTCTGGGATTAATTTTATAGTCATAATAAAGGCTGGTTGTATCGTCTGCTGCAAGGTCCAGGGAATCTAATGTTTCTGTTATAAAATCGCCTTCGCGATAATAAATATAAGATATGCGTCCGTGCGGCTTATTCCAGTCAGGATTAATCTGGTTCAGTTCCCAGTTATCCCAAACAGACAGGTATCGTGGGTTTCCGGTAAGTGCTTTTTCCAGTGCCCGGTTAAAAAAGTCGCGGTGTGTGGCCGAATCCAATTTGTAATATTTTTCAAATGTGTGTGCATAGGTTCTGAAAAACTCGAAATCATTTTCGAAAATGTTTTCGACCTGTGTTGCTACATTCTCGGCTTGCTGACTAGCTGTTTTTTTGGCCATTCTGATGGCTACCTCTTCATAGTCGTAGTTGATGTATTGTATAGTCAGTAGGTATATAAAACCGGCAGTCAATACCACACCTAACAGGAGGCGCAGGCTCAAACTAATACGTATTTTTTTTATCAGGTTCATCCGTTTAATTTTTATTTTCTGATTGTATCAGTAATATCGATGGCAAGGTTAATTACTTTACTAATATTTCCCTGATCATCTTTTATGGGTATATAAACTTCTGAAAAATAAAGGTTTTTTCCGTTTGCCAAAACATGCTGAACAATTTTGCGGGTTTTGCCTTTGGCAAGATCACTCCACAATTTATCAAATTCTTTTTGCTTTTCGGGGTCTGTTTCAAAAGCTCCCTGCTTTACGCCAAGCATATCTTCTTTTTTTGTATCAAGCAACCGGAGAAAGTTATTACTGATATCGATTATTTTTCTGTCCATGTTGTATTCTACATACAGCGATACTTCTTTAACTCCGTTAATAAGGCTTTGCATTTCTTTTTTTCCGGCTTCGGCTTTTCTATTGATCTCTTTAAGTTGATCGATACGCTGGTCCATCTCCTCTTCTACTTTGCGTTTATCTGTTATATCGCGGAGTACGCCTACAAATTTGGTTTCATTGCCAAGTTGCCCTTGTTCAATACGCAGTTCAACCGGGAATTTTTTACCGGATTTGTGCATACCCATTACTTCTCGTGTTTTTCCTATAACATGGCGTTGGCCGGTTTCCATATATCGTTTTAGGTAAGTATCGTGTTCCCGGGCATCATCGCCATACATTATAATTTTGATATTTTGGCCAACCGCTTCTTTAAGCGAATAACCAAATAATACTTCTGCAGCAGGGTTCCAAAGCTCAATTATTCCGTTGGAGTCGGTTGTTACAATGGCATCTACTACATTATCGAAAATCATTTGTGTTTTGGCCTGGCTCTCTTTCAATGATTCCTGCGTTGCCTGTATTTCTTCCATATTCTGCCGCATTTCTTCTTCTTGCTGCGCGAGGCTTTCAGCTTGATCCTGCGATTGTTTTAGTAGTGTTTCTGTGCGTTGACTGATTTTGGTGGTCGAGATTTCACTGGCAATGCTTTCTCCTGCTTTTTCGAGGAATTCTATCTCGTAATCTTTAAAAAGGTTAAAAGAAACAAACTCCATTACACCGAGTACTTTTTCATTTGCTTTAAGCGGAATAAGTACAAGGCTCCGCGGATCGCTTTCGCCCAATCCTGAGTTTATTGTAACATACCCTTCGGGAATTTCACGCAAATGAATGGTGAGTTGCTCATGGGCACAACGGCCAACTAAACCTTCTTCGGGCTTCACTTTATGTCTAATCAGCTTTTCCCTTTCGTATGCAACAGCAGTCATCATCTCAAAGTAGATGTCATTTTCATCGTTATCGTTCAATATATACAAAGCTCCCATGGCTCCATCAATATATTTTATTATTGTGGAAAGAATGGAGTATGTCATCTCTTTTAAGTCTTTTGACTGGCGCAACATGTCGTTCAGGTTGCTATATCCATCGGCTGCCCAGCGTCTTATATCTTCTTCTTTTTTTCTTCTGGCCTCTTCTTCCTGTGCTTTTTTAAGGTTATCACGCATCTCAAGCAGGGCTTCACCGAGCACGTCTTCTTTACTGAGTTTTTCAAAGTCAACTTCCAAATCTCCCTGACCAACTGCCGATGCAAATTCAGTGGTTCGATGTAATCCGTTTATTAAATAATTCACAGAATTGGCCATGTCGCCTAGTTCATCGTTTGTTTTTATTTGCAACAAGTTGTTTTTATTTATTTTTCCTTTGGCAAGTTCTTTTAAAATGGTGGTTGTCTTCTTAATTGGCCTGCTTATACTTCTGGCAATAAATGTTATCAATATAGCCATAATAATAACTCCGACTATGCCTACAACACCTCCCAAACGTATTAATTCGTTTCTCTTTTCTGTAATTATACTTTCCGGCATTGCAATGGCTAATGTCCAATTTATTGCAGATTTTTTAATAACAATGGGAACAAATGTGTAGTGATAATCGGTTTTGTATATAGTATCGTTATAATTAAAATTGAATATGCCTCCTTGCTCAATGTTTTCCAAAAGGTTTCCATAAGCAGCAAATGCGGAGTCTATTTCGGCTATACTTTGTCCGATCCATTCCTGATTTGGGTGTGTAACTACGGAGCCATCAAAGGATAGAACAAAAGCATAACTTTCGGGGTATGGTTTAATATTTTGGGTAATCTCCTGAAAAAAACTCATATCGATATCTGCCCCGGCAAGTCCGACATACTTGTCATTTTTAATAATCGGAACAGACATATTCGTATTGAGCACAGCATCTTCGTCTTTTCCTGTATATGAATACATTTCGGGGTTACTAATCCAGTTAAACCTTCGTGTTTTTATGAGGTAATAATCGGTTTCTTTGTTGTGGCTTTGCAGATCTTTTTTGGCTACAAATTTCTTAATTATCTCATTTTCTCTGTAATATCCTTCAAGCAATCGACCGTGATCTTTTGTGTAGGCACTATCAATATACTTTAATTCAAAACTGGTGGCTACCGAAATATAATGTTCATTTTTTTCCAATATCGCCTGTTGCTGAGTCATATATATATCTTTCCAGGAATTGAAAGTTTCCAGCTCAAAAGTTGAACCGGCATAGGCTAATGTTTCTACTGCTTTAAAATCTTCATCGATATTTGATTTAACGAGGTTTGCATTTTCCTGTGCAATTTTCTCAACATTTTTATATGTTGCATCTTTTGAAATGCTAATTATCTGAATAACAAATATGCTTAAAGATATAAGATACAGTAGTCCGGCTCCGGTTAGGAGATAAACTAACATTCGTGTATTGATATTGAAATGCTTCTTTTTCATTGCCTGATTCTTTTTCGCTTACTTTTCTTTAAGATGGGTTATGTCCATCGCAATATTGATTACGCGCTGTGGTACCCCGTCATTATCTTTTATTGGCGTATAAACTTCAGATAACCAATATGTTTTATTATTGATATCGATTTTTTGTTCTTGTTTATACGGTATTCCTTTTCGCATTTTAGCCCATAATTGTTCAAAACTCTCAATTCTTTGCTTGTCTTCACCTATTTCAAAAAAGCCTTGTTTTTTTCCCACGATCTGTTGTTTTGGCATTTCGAGGAGCTGTGCATAAGCATCATTAACACTTGTAATGAACCCATCCATATCAAACTCAGCCACAAAAGCAATTGAATTGACTGCTGTAATCATGCCGGTCATTTCTGCCTCTCGTTTGGCTGCTTCTTCTTGCGTGGCTTGCATCTCTTCCATTTGCTGCCTGAGTTCTTCCTCTTTTTCAGTTAATTCACCTGCTTGTGATTTTGTTTGTTCAAGCAACTGAGCTGTGTGCTGGCTAATTTTCAGCGAAGCAATGGTTGAGGCGATGCTGCCCCCGGCCTTTTTAACAAAATCTATTTGGTATTGCTCGAATTTATTGAACGAGATAATTTCAAGTACGCCCATTACTTCGTCGTTTAAAATAAGCGGCACAATCAGTAATGCCCGTGGGGTTGCTTTTCCGAGTCCTGAAGTTATGTTCACATATTCTTCGGGCACGTCGGTAACGTAAAGTGTATCACGCTCATAAGCAGCTCGCCCCACGAGTGTTTCGCCCATTTTTATTGTACGGTGCAACGGTTTTTTTCTTCCCCAGGCCAAAGCTGAAGTGGCTTCAAAAGTAATCTCGTCCTCGTCTTTCCTGGCATCTTTATCGGCAACCACATATAAAGCTCCCTGGTTTGCATCAAGATAATTGGCAATATATTTAACTACCTGATAAGATAGCTCTGAAAGGTTATCGTGCTGCCGCATAAGTTCGTTAATGCGGGCAATGCCATCGGTAATCCATCGTTGTATCTGATCTTCTTTTTTACGCTTTTCTTCCTCCTCTTCTGCATGCTGAAGGCTGGCTCGCATGTTCAACAGGGCGCTTCCTAATACATCTTCTTCACTAAGTTTTTGAAAATCTACATCGAGATTTCCTTTTCCAATTTCTTCTGCAAATTTTGCTGTTCTGGCCAGGTTCTTTTTAAGTTCATTGGCATCCATTGATATACTGCCAATCTCGTCACGGGTTTTGATTTCCAGTTCTTTTCCGGCATTTATTTTTCCTTGTGAAAGTTCCTTTAGCAGCCCGGAAATATGCACCAACGGGCGTGTAATATTTCTGGAAATGAAAAATAAAACAATAGCCAGGATTAAAATCCCTGCTAACCCGATAAGTAGTGATTTTCTCATGTTTTGATTCGCCTGTATGATCATTTGCTCATTAGGAACAACAATGCTCAGATACCAGGGTGTTTGTGTGTCTCCTATATATACGGGAGCAAATGTTGCAAATAAATTTTTATTGCCTTTGCTCCGGATAAATGAAAACTGTTCTCCGGCTTTAATCCGATTTTCAATATCGTATTTCTCGTTGTCTTTCTGATTATCTTTTATCAGGTTTTCGCCTATGTTTTCATCATCGGGATGATAGATAAACGTACCTTCATGACTTATAAAAAAAGCATAACTGTTTGGAAAAGGTTTAATTTGCTTAATAAGATCTTCGAAACGCGCCAGTTTCAGGTCAATTCCCATTAGTCCCAGAAATTTTGTGCTTTGCAGAACCGGAACACAAATACTTGTTTCGAGTATTTCATCTGCTTTATCGCCTGTATATGAATACCAATATGGTTCAGTAATGACGTTACTTTTGTTTGTTTTTATCTTATAGTAGAGCCCCGCCTCATTATCTCCTTCTGTATCTACGGTATCGATTTTGAACCTTATATCGCTCCCTACCCTGAAAAAGTTTTTTCGCACTCGTCCATAGTCATTCAAATAATTATCATCAATGGCATTAAGTTCCCAATGCATCCAGATAGACTGTATGTGTGAATTGTACTCAAAAACGCGCTTAAGCATCGATGGAAGAATTTTTTCCCGTGTTGTATCGTTGTAAAACACAAAATCCTGAAAAGCTTTTCCCAGGGTGTGGGTAAGGGCAAAATCTTTGTTCAGCTCGCTTTCAATTTCGAAGGCACGTTTTTGTGCTATTTCCATTGTGAGCCGCTTGGCTTCGTCAAGGGCCATATCCCTATTTTCGAGACTTACATATATGATAGTCAGTAAAAAAACGATAACTGTACTACTTAAAATAAATAGCTGAAGTTTCGCCTGAATACTTGCGGTTATTTTTTTTATCAAACGGTTCATTCTTATTTTAATTACATTTGGTTTTCACTATCAGTACTATCTAACCGGCCTTTGTATGTGTAACATCTATGGCTATATTAATAACTTTATACGGTTCTCCATCGGCATTAAGGATGGGCTTATAAGTTTCAAGCAACCAGATATCTGATGTTCCTGACTTTATTTTTTGTTCTTTTTTTACTGTTTCTCCTGCACGCAATTTTGACCACATTTCATTAAACTCCTCCTGATCAAAGCTATCTGAAAAACTGCCTTGCTGCATACCTATTAACTGGTCTTTAGGTTTTGCAAGGAGCACTTCAAGGTTTTTGTTCATGTCGATCAGATGCCCGTCCATGTCAAATTCTGCCAGGTATGTTATGTCGATAACAGCCTCATGTAATGCATGCATTTCTTGTTGTCGTTGCTGCGATTCTTCCTGGGTGGCTTTCATTTCTTCTACATTTTGCCGCATTTCCTGCTCCTGGTGGGCTAGTTCATCTGCCTGCTTTTGTGAGCGGTGCAGTAGTTTTTCTGTTTTTTGGTTGATACGGACATTGGCAATTGTTGATGCCAGATTATCGCCAATTTGTTCTACAAGTCGTTTTTCATGGTCTTTAAATTCTGAAAATGAAATCAATTCAATTACACCCAGCACTTCATCGTTACTTTTCAGGGGCACAAGTAATATTGTACTTGGATTGGCCCCGCCCAGGCCGGATTTTATGTCTACGTATTCCTGGGGAATTTCGGTCATGTATACGGTAAGTCCTTCGTATGCGCAACGACCCACGAGGCCTTCTTCGTTTTTTATTTTTCGTTCAATAAGTTTATCGCGGCCATACGCTATTGCTGAGCTTAGTTCATAATACACCTCATCGTCTTCGTCGTTCTTTACATAAATGCCTCCCTGTGATACATCCAGATAATCGAGCAAATACTTTAGTGTGTTGAATGTGAGCTCTTTAATGTCTTGGTTGTGCAGTCTTAAAATATCACTGGTTTCGGTTATGGCCTTGTTCATCCAGTTGTTGATGTCATCTTCCCGTTTTCTTTTTTCTTCTTCTTTGCGTGCTTTCAAAAGATTTTCACGCATCTCGATGAGCGATTTGCCCAGTTCATCTTCATCGTCTTCAATAGTGAATTCGTGCTCAAGATTTCCATTGCCCAAATGTTTTGCAAATTGGTTTTTCTCATTGAGTTTTTCAATAGTTTTATTCAGTGCCTGAGCCATTTCTTCAATTTCGTCTCCGGATTTCAATTGAAGTTTATTTTTTGTGCTTATTTGTCCTTTGGCCAAGTTACGCAACTGATGGGTAACTGCCTGTACAGGTCTTGATATGCTAATACTTACAAAATAAATGACCAAACCCAGCAAAATAAGGCCAACTATGCCAACGCCAAACGAAAAATAGAGGTTAGTATTAACTTCTTGTATTATAGATTCTCTGGGTACGGTAATTCCGAGGTACCAATAGGTATTTGTGCGCCCGATTTTTATGGGAAAGTAGCTGGCAAACCGCTCTTTTTCTTTATTGGTTGTGATAATGGAAAAATCCTTTCCCAGTTTCATTTTTTGGTAAATATTAAATCCTTTTTGGCTTGTTGGATTTTTTTCTATATAAGTATTTAGTTTTTTGTTGTTCGGATGACCGGCATATTTGCCATTGTGAGAAATCAGGAATGCGTAACTACCATCGAGGTGTTCAATTTCGATATTGCTGACAATTTCCTGGAATTCATCCAGGGTAATATCTATACCTATAAGCCCTACAAATGTCTTTCTGTCCATTATAGGTGCTTCATAGGAGGTCATAATTTTTTGTTCGGCTTTATTTTCTGTAAATGCGTCGGCATATATTTCAGAAATCAATTCTCTGGCCAGAGCTTTGTCTTTGGCATAATATTCATTGTCGCCGTTAAGGCTGCGAATGTCGGTCAGGCTTTTCATTTCGCCTTTTTCGCGCAGGCGTGTATTTGATATTCTTCCTGTGGGGCGATCCCAGGTACTGTCTACTACATTTAATTCCCAGCTGTCCCA
>CAYPSX010000003.1:0-31446 GCA_964413185.1 uncultured Bacteroidales bacterium | reverse complement strand
TGTCCCAAAGTTGATAAAAGTCGGGGTTTCCCTGAAAAACATAGTCATACATTTTATTGACAAGCTCCTGATAATGGTCTTTTTCAAGGAGCTCATACGTTTTGAAAGCCTGTGCAAGTGTTCTTACAACTGCAAAATCCTCATTTATAAGCACTTTAATTTCATTGGCGTACTTTTCGGTATGTGCCTCAATTAAACGTGTTTGTGCCTCATAAGCAGATTTCCTGTCTTTTATTGCAATATAACTTATGGCACCTGTAAAAACCAATACAGATAATGATATAATTATGAATTGTATTTTATGTCGCAGCCGTAATTTTATTCTCATTCGAACATCAGATTAACAGACAGTTTTGCACTGGCTTTGTTGTATAAACAAGCAACGCAGTAATTCCAAATTGTATATTTGATAAGTTACTGCGTTGATCATAGATTAAATATTTTTATTTTACAATTGTCAAATATTCTCCAAATTTTGCATTCGTAAAAGGCTTCTAAACTTAATAAATTCAGTTAAAAGGTCAAAATTTTTTAAAACCAATAATTTCCCTGACCTCCTTTACGGTTTTGCTTGCACTTTCTCTGGCCTTATCTGCTCCCATTTTGGCCACTTTTCTTAAATATTCTTCATTGGATGAAATTTCTTGAATTCGGTTGTAAATGGGTTCAATAAACTTGATAATATCTTCGGCCAGTTGTTTTTTAAGGTCGCCATACCGGATGGAACATTTTGCATATTCTTCCTGGAAAAATGTAAGCGCCTCGGGTTCAGAAACTACCTTCATTATGGCGAATAAATTTTGTACAGGTTCGGTAACCGGTGAATTGGGCTCTGTTGGTCCCGAGTCTGTTACCGCTTTCATTACTTTTTTCCGGATTTGTTTGGGCGAATCGGCCAAAAAAACACCGTTTCCTTCTGATTTCCCCATTTTTCCGGTTCCATCGAGGCCGGGAATTTTCAATAAGTCCTCTCCAAAGTTGTATGGTTCGGGCGCTTTGAAATATTCCGTTTTGTACATACCGTTGAATCGGCGGGCATATTTCCGGCACATTTCCAAATGTTGCTCCTGGTCTTTGCCAACGGGTACTTTTGTAGCATGATGAATGAGAATATCGGCGGCCATAAGCACCGGATAGGTTAACAAACCGGCGTTTATGTTATTCGGGTTTTTGCGCACTTTTTCTTTGAAGCTGCTTGTTCGCTCCAGTTCGCCAATATATGCGTTCATACTTAAAAGAAGATTCAGTTCGGCAATTTCGGGTACATCGCTTTGGACAAATAGCGTAGCTTTCTCCGGATCGAGGCCGGCTGCCAAATATTCTACTAAAACCTGTTTTACATTGTTGTGCAGGTCATTCGGGTTTGGGTGTGTCGTAAGTGAGTGGTAATCAGCAATAAAGAAGAAGCACTCATGGTTTTCCTGCATTTTTATAAAATTGCGAATAGCTCCGAAATAATTTCCAAGATGTAAATTTCCGGTAGACCGTATTCCGCTAACAACTCTTTCCATATCAATCAAAATTCTGTTTAATCATCAGGCAAATGTACGAAAATATTCGCATTAACCTTTTCTGTTCTTGCTATTTTGAAAGAAATGGACTCCGGCTTTTCTTCGCTTTAAGTTACCTGATTTTAAAACTTATTGAAAAGGAACTATTTACTTTTATTCGGGCGCAAATTCCTGCATAATACCTCCGGTCAGACGCATAATTTCGGTGTAGCTGTCCATCAAGTTATAAATGGCCTGTAGCTTTGATAATGAAGCATTGAGGTAACTTAATTGCACTTCTCGTAAATTTATGGAGTTGATAGTTCCGCGTTTATACTTATCCTCTGCAATGTCGTAGCTCATTTTTGTGAGTTTTGCATTTTCAACGGCCACATCATAAAGCTGCAATCGAACGTTATACAAATCGAACACAGACACCAACTGCATTTTTATTTGTTTTTCAATCTCCTCGGTTTCCAGTTGCTTTTTTTGCAGCGAAATTTTCGCGTTTTGTATATTTCTGCGAACCTGTCCGCCATTAAATAAATTAAAACTCAGTGTAAAATTTCCATAGGCAACCAGCGGATCTGAATTGGATCGCGGATTATCGTCTACCTTAGTGGAGCCATAAGTATAATTTGATCCGGCATTGAGCGAAAATGTTGGATATAAGCGGCTCTTACTCAGTTTAAGATCATATTGCATCAATTCCTTGTTGATATATTGATTTTCCAGCGATTGATTACTCTGTTTTAGCTTATCGTAAAGCTGATCAAGTTTAAAAGTGTGATCTATGGGCTTGAAACTATCGGTTAGTGTATACTGCGCGGTGTGCGACTCGCCCATAACAAGATTGAGATTACGCATGGCATTCCTGAAGTTGATTCCTTGCAAAATATAATTTGATGAATCTTCAAGGTAGGCAGTACGGGCTTGTTGCAAGTCAAATGTTGATGCATTTCCCGTTTCCCGCCTGGTTTGAGCATACGCGTATCTCTTTTGGGAAAGCTGCATTACTTCGCGCGTTACATTGAGCCGTTCTTTTTCGAGCAAAGCTTTTTGATAAGAAAGCACAACAGCTTGTAAGGTATTTTCAACCACAAGACTCATCATACCTTCTGAAAGATTTTGCAATTCACCCAGGCGGTCGCGGGTTATTTGAGCTGAAAAACCACCGAATAATACCCAATTAAGGTTTACAGATGGAGAGACTTCATTTGAAAATGTTGTAGAACTTTGTGGCTTGGTTTGATCAACAAAGCGATTATTTTGCGATGCCGACAGGGTAATAGAAGGCCACATTCCGGCTGCACCGGCTGTGTTGTTGTTCTCTGAAATTTCGACATCTTTTGCTGCCATTTGAATTTGATAATTGCTCTCCAGCGTCTTAGCAATAGCATCATAAAAAGAAAGTGGCTCCTGACCAAGGGCTGGTCCGGAACCACCAATCCAAATGAAAACAGCTATGAGATTGTAAAAATAAAGATATTTTTTTGAAATAACCATAACTTTTATCGAATTTTTTTCTTTTCATTTAAAATTACAAACTCAACTTCCTCTGCCTCATGCATTTTCTTACGTTTGCTAAATATCCAAAATAGTACTCTTCGTGAATCGTTGAGCACTCCGATAAGTACAGGGAAAAAAATGAGTATAAATCCTGTGCCGATTAAAACCCCGTAGGCCAGTGCAACTGCCATTGGAATTAAAAATTGTGCCTGGAATGAATTTTCCAAAATCAACGGATACAAACCAATCGTAGTTGTAATTGTCGTGAGTACAATGGGTCTGAAACGCACAAGCCCGGCTTTGAAAAGTGCATCGTTGAATCTCATGCCTTCCAGTATAAACCGGTTATATTTTGCCAGGAACACAACGGCATCGTTTATTATTACGCCTGAAACAGCAACCATTCCCCACACACTGAGCATAGAAAGTGGTATTCCTTCTATTCCATGCCCCCACATGGCACCGAGCCATGCAAGCGGAATCATTAGCAATACGATAAGCGCCTGTTCAAATGATTTGAAATGCAATATAAGTATTAATATAATGACTAAAAAAGCGATTAAATAATAGCGCATTACTTCACCTACAGATTCCCGGCTCCTTTTTTCCTGTCCCTGGTATTCTATAGAAACTCCGGGGAAGTTGGCCTTTAGTTCGGGAATTATTTCTTTATTAATGCGCTCAATAATTTCCGGTACAGGCTCAAGCGGATCTTTTGTATCTGCTTCTACGCGTATCTCGCGTTTGCTGTTGTAGCGTTTTATGCTCACCGGGCCACGCTCAATGTTGTAATCGGCCAATTCTGAAAGCGGGTAATATCCGGCAGCGGTTTTTATTTTCATGTCTTCAAGCTGGCCAAGCCTCATGCGGTCTTCTTTTGGGTAGCGAACATAAACACGAAGTTCGTCTTTTCCTTTTTGAAGCCTTTGTGCCTGACCACCAAAAAATGCTTGTCGAACCTGTGTCGAAATGTAATTGTGGTTGAGCCCGAGAAAATATGCTTTGGGTTTGAGTTCAAGCTGAACCTCTTGTTTGCCGGGTGTATTATTGTTGGTGATGTCTTTAAGCTCGGAGATTTCTTTCAGTTTTTTCTCCATAAAATCTTTTGCAACCTCAAGCTCATTTATGTTTCTACCCAGCAAACTGATGGATACAGGTTTTCCGAACCTGCTATTGCCTCCAACAGCAAACTTTTGTGCTTTAGGCACTTCTCCGATTTTATCTCGTATACGGTTAATGATTTCGTAGGAGTTAACCGGCGCTCCTTCCATATCGCGCAATATTACCCGTATATTTCCTGCATGACTTCCACTTTCATCACCGTTAAAAGCACTTCCTACATTCAGAAAAGTGTAAGTAATGAAGTCATCGTTGTCGTCGAATTCTTCTTTCAAATCTTCGTTCACTTCCCAGGTTAAATCTTCGAAACGCTTCAGGTATTTTACGGTTTGGGCTTCGCCTTCGCCGGGTTTAAAGGCCAAATCGATATTAAAAAAATCAAACGAAACCGGCGGAAAAAAAGTTACCTTGATAAAATTTCCTCTTAAAAGCCCCACAGTAAACAGTATCACAAAGATGGGCAGGAACACAAAAAACCAACGCCAGCGAATAACAAATGATAATACTCTCCCGTAAATTTTATCGCGCATAAAAAACACAATCCTGTCAAACACCCTGCGCAACTTCCTTCCAAAACCATCGCCTTCTACCGGACGTAAAACACGATGATTTCCCAGGTGTGCAGGCAAAACAAAAAATGCTTCTACCAGAGATACTGCAAGGCTAAGCGCAACCACAAATGCCATTTCAAACATGAACTCGAGTCCTCCTTCGCGTACAAAAAACAACGGAGAAAAGGCAACAATTGTGGTAGTTACCGAGGTAAGCACAGCGGGATACACTTCCAGCGTTCCATCTATTGCAGCTCGTTTTGGCGTTTTTCCTTCTTCAAAATGTGTGTAAATATTTTCGGCAATCACAATACCATCATCAACTAAAATACCGATGACCAATATCATCCCAAATAAACTAATCATATTGATGGTAATGCCATACATCGCGGCAATAATGGCCATTCCTAAAAAAGAGGCCGGAATGCCCCATGCCACCCAGAGCGACAAACGAAAACTCAGAAAAAACGCCAGCGTAAGTACCACAAGTAGCAAACCAATTCCTCCATTCCTGTAGAGCAATTCCAAACGACTTTGCAATACAGAGAGGAAATTAAATGTTTGTTTTAAAACGATATCATCGTGTTTTTTATTGAAATCTTCGATGTACTGATCTACATATTTGGTTATGGCTTCGAGGTCTTCTTCGGGCAATTTTTGAATTGAGAGGGAAACGGCTTTTTTCCGGTTTAATGTGTATTCAATTGGAACATCCTGAAATTTGGTTTTAACCTCGGCCACATCTCTAATTCTTATATAATTACCGGCTTCTCCGGCGGTGAGAATTATATCGCCGATTTCATTGGGGTCTACGGAACGGTTTCGTAAACGGATAAGTATTTCTTCTTCGGGAGATTTGATCATTCCGGCGGCAATATCGCGGTTGGTGGATGCAATAGCATTCACGATATCGGTCATTGTAAGCTGGTACCGCATAAGGTCGTCTTCGCTAATTTCAACGGAAATTTCAAGTTCGGGGAAACCAAAAATACCCATCTGGGAAACCACACCCGATGAGAGAAAATCATCTTCAATGCGGTCGGCATATTTTTTTAGTGTAAAAACATCGGCATCGCCATACAAACTCAGGAACATGGCTTGAGACACAGATCGGCGTTTATACACAATAGGCCGCTCTGCTGCAGTTGGGAACGAACTAATTCCATCTACAGCATTTTTTACCTCCATGAGCGTTTCGTCTAAATCGTATTCGCCAGTGGTAGTAATTTGAACTCTTGAAAAGTTTTCCGACGAGGTACTTGTAAACTCCTTTATTCCCACAATACCCCGAATGGCTTGTTCAATACGGGCTGTAACACCTTCTTCCATTTGTTCGGGCGAAGCTCCCGGATAAAATACAGATATGGTTATTTCCCTTGATGTACGCTCAGGAAAAAACGATTTCTTCATGCTGAAATAACTGAACGTGCCACCCAACAGAAGGATAACTATAATTATATTTGCATAGAAAGGGAATTGTACAAATTGTTTTATCAATTGTCGCATGCGCGCTGGTGTTTGTGATGCTATTTTTTAATAATCTCTACTTTCATGTTTTCGTTGGCGTTAATCAATGGTTCACTGACCAGTTTCAGCCCCTCATTTAACCCGTTAAAATACAAAGTCTTTTCATTGAGTTTTTTAATGTTGATCTCTCGTTTTTGCAAGCGGCCTTTATGCACAATAAACACTTCATTGTGGTTAAAAACAGCACTTCGCATCAATTCCATTGCGTTTTTGACTTTAATGTTATCAATTCGGCAACTGAAATATTCGCCTTCGTAAACTAAACCGGGTTGCGGAGAAATTCTAACAAATATCGGTATGGTTTGAGTTGTTGGATCAATAAAATCTGCAATTCTGACAATTTTTCCACGAAGCGTATCAGAAGTTTCTCCTTCCGGAATTACCTGAACGAATTGGCCTCTCTTTATCCAAAGCACATCGTTCTTATCTACAGGCACTTCAATTTCGTAATAAGATGTATTGATGATGCTTCCGATAACAGACCCGGGATTAATTACAGAACCCTCCTGCATGTTCACATTTGTATAACTGCCGGAAAATGGGGCAATTATCGTATGTTTTTCAAAACGTTTCTCAAAACTTTTGATGGAATAATAATCGCCAAGTACATTTCGTGCCGAAAGGAAAATCTTAAGTTGGTTATCGGTAATTTCCGGTAATTCCGGAAGTTTCGTATCAACACTCACCGATTGAAAAAAATGGTTCCAATCTTTATAAGCATTGGGATAATCGATTTTCAGGTCGGCCAAAACATTGGCAATGTTCATCAAAAAACGGCTCTTCTGCGATTTAAGGTTGTAGTTGACTTCCGGGTTAATTATTCGCACAAGTACCTGCCCTTTTTTAAATGAGGCGCCCTTTTTGAGCGGCACATCGCCACGTTGAACTTTTCCCTGCACTTCGCTGCTAAGGTTGACCTGCTCAACAGAAGATACTCTGCCGGCAGCCTCTATAGCTGTGCTATAATCGCGGTACTGTATTGTGCTTGTTTCAACATACCGGGGCACTTCTTTGGGTTTTTCTTTTTTCTTTTCAGGTTTTAGAAGGGCTAAACCCTCCATAATAAACACACCGAGGGCAACAAATACAACAACGGCAATGGCTATTTGGTAAAATTTTTTGCTCATTTTGCTTATATTTTTCTCTTAGAGGGTAACTCAAAATGAAGAAAATTGTTTGATCTACTGCTTATAAAGTTCCCTGAACATTACTTTTTGCAATTCGCGCTGAATAATAAGAAAAGTTATTACATCATTTTCTGGCATTGCGGGATCATGCGCCTGTAGCTCACTTATTTTCTTTTCATTAATATCGATGCGGTACAATAAATTCATGAGTCGCTGATTATCATTATACAGGAGCATTTCTACCTGCTCCTGTATCTGACGAATCACTTCTGAATCGTTTATATCAATTTCAAGTCTTAATTGGGCAAAATCTTTCTCTATTTGCCGGAGTACTTTCTGATTAAAAGACCGATCGACAAGGAAATTTTTTAACTCTTCAAGTGAATATGCGTTATTTAGTTTCTTCAGGCTTTTTTTCATTTTTTATTTCTTCCGGGAATTTCAACATATATCCCATTGCTTCCAGATGACGAACATATTTACGTTTATTGCCGGCCGGATGATAAACATAACCATCGAAAGTTACAACCCGGTTTCGTTTCATATCTAAACGGCTGATTTGTATGAAAGGGCCGCCCATAAAATCGTTAACTACTGTCCACAAACCCCGAATCTCGGTGTAATATTCATCCTCTACCATTAGTTCGGTAAATTTAGGCGGAATAAACTGATATTCGGTAGTCATATACGTGTCTCGTGTTTTTGCAAGTGGCCCCTGCACGTATAGTTCAAGCAAAGAATCGCGTTTTTGCAATAAATAATCTTTTGAAAAAGTGGCCGTGTCGTTATACGGATGATAATAAATAAAAGCACCTGAACTCAGTTCATTAGTTTCATAAGAAACCCAAACAAAATTGTTTGTATCAAGCCTTACCTGGTAACCTTTTGGAAAAGTCGTATGCAGTTTATGATTATTCAGAAAATATTTGCGCAAGTTTTTATTAACCCCCTGTTCTATTTTGTATTTAGCATGCTTTTTCTCATTATAGTTCAGTAAATCAATCAATTGCTGTTTATTTTTCATTAAAAGTTCTGCAAATTCCGATTCTGTTTTAGCTTTAAATTGAAACACGGTTTGCATTCCCGACCTTTTCACCCTCACGGAACTTTTCGAAACGCTTGACGAAATGGTTATTTTTACAATATTACGGAACGATTTAAATGTATTTGAGAAAGCATTCCACGGAATAACAAACAATTTGAACCGGGGTTCGTACTGGGGCAATCCATAGACCGGTGCACGCAATACACTATCGACATAATCGCCGGCTTTGGTTTCGTGGAACTTTTTATCCAGCACCACAACAACTTCGCCTTCTCGTCCGCCGCCACTTGATTGCCGAATGGTATCTGAACAGTTCACAAAGGCAAAAATGGCTAATGCAAAAGCCATTATTAAACCAGATTTTCTAATTTTCTTTATCATTTTCATAGGCTATTGTTAAAAATTTAAATCAGGATGTACAAATGTAATGATTTGTTGATATATTTTGTAAAACGCTCAAAACATAGATAAATTATATGTAAAACCGTGTGCACCAATAAGGATTGTGACTGAAAATTAATAAAAGTAGTTCAATCCGAAAAAATACCTTTTTCAAAAAACCGGCTTAAATGTTATATTTGCAAAATTAATGCGCATTATTCATGGTTCAAAAGAAAAAGAAAAAGCTCTCAAGACTTCGTCGCACGTACCGGCTTGTAATACTTAACGATCAAACTTTCGAAGAACGATGGTCGTATAGGTTAACGGGTATTAATGTACTGGCAGCCATTAGTAGCATTGCCTTGTTATTAATTTTTATCGGGATAATGCTTATTTCATTTACGCCATTGAAACGTTTATTACCGGAATACCCCGATGCAGAATTCCATGAGCAAATGATTAATAATGCGCTCAGGTTAGACAGCATTGAAATGGAGCTGGCCGTGAGAGATCAATATATAAGAAATTTACAACATATTTTAACCGGAGATTCGCGAACAAAAGTTGAAGATGTACCTGATACAGTAGAGTTATATTCGAACCTCGACCTTGAACCCTCGAGTGACGACTCTGCACTGCGCAGGCGTGTTGAGCTGGAACAACAAGCCAGCGTACTTGGCAATAAAATCAATCAATCAAAAACCGGCATAGAGCAAATGAATTTTTACGCTCCTGTTAAAGGAATGGTAAGTAATAAATTCAGATATCAGGACGGTCATTTTGGTGTTGATATCGTAACCGAAAAACTATCAACTGTACATGCTGCACTTGACGGTACTGTTATTTCCAGCTCATGGTCGCTGGAGACCGGCTACACCCTTCAAATTCAGCATGCAAATGATCTTATTTCCGTGTATAAACACAATGAATCTCTTTTAAAACAACAAGGCGAATTGATAACAGCCGGGGAAACCATTGCGTTTGTAGGCAATACCGGGGAGTACAGCACAGGGCCGCACCTCCACTTTGAGTTGTGGTACAAAGGCTTACCGGTAAACCCGGAAAATTTTATTGATTTTGAATAAATATTTAATAAATCAATAAAATCAACGTATTTTAGCCAAAGGTCAAAAGAATTCGATAATCTAGCCCCAAACTCCATAAACGATTATGAAAAAAATTAGCATATTAGGAAGCACAGGATCAATTGGCACACAGGCACTTGAGGTAATACGACAATACCCTGATTTATATAAAGTCGTTGCACTTTCTTCAAAAAACAACATTAATCTTATTGCTGACCAAATACAGGAATTTCAGCCTGAGATAGTCCATATTTCCGATAAAGAAAAGGCCAAACAAATAAAAGAAATTGCCAAAAACAAAGGCACAAAAATCATTACAGGTAAAGAAGAACTAAACGAAATTGCCACCCATAAAAATGCCGATATTGTAATATCTGCCATTGTAGGTTTTGCAGGACTTATCCCTACAATTGAAGCCATAAAAGCAGGAAAAGATATCGCATTGGCCAATAAAGAAACGCTTGTTGTGGCAGGCGACATTGTAACAGGCCTTGCACGGGAACATAAAGTTAACTTACTCCCCGTAGACAGCGAACATTCGGCCATTTTTCAAGCCATGATAGGCGAAGATTATGACGCTGTCAGAAGACTTATTCTCACTGCCTCAGGCGGGCCATTTCGTAATACGAAAATTAGAAAATTAAGAAAAGTTACTTGTGAAGATGCGCTAAAGCACCCCAACTGGAACATGGGAAAAAAAATAACCATTGACTCGGCTACAATGATGAACAAAGGTCTGGAGGTAATTGAAGCTTATCATTTGTTCAAAATCCCGCCATTCAAGATTGAAGTCGTCATTCATCCACAATCCATCATACATTCAATGGTCGAGTTTAAAGACCGCTCAATAAAAGCACAAATGGGGTTGCCGGATATGCGTGTTCCTATTCAGTTTGCATTAAGTTATCCGCAAAGGTTAAAAAACAAATTGCCGTCATTAAATTTTGCCGACCATCCGGCACTCACATTCGAACAACCCGATAACGAAAGGTTCCCTGCGTTAGAAATAGCTTTTGAAGCTATAAGAAGAGGAGGAAATACGCCATGTATGATCAATGCCGCAAACGAGGTGGCAGTAGAAGCTTTTATGGATAATAGGCTGGGGTTCATGCAAATATCAAAAATTGTTGAACAAACTATGGAAAAAGGCACGGTTTGTGTCAATCCCGATATAAATAATTTGGTGAATACAGACAATGAAGCCAGGGAAATAGCTAATGAATTAATCGAAAAAATTAAATAATACTGAATGGAAATCATTGTAAAAGTAGGTCAATTCCTGCTTAGCTTATCTATATTGATAGTGCTCCATGAATTCGGGCACTTTTTCTTTGCACGGGTATTTAAAACACGGGTAGAAAAATTTTATCTCTTCTTCAACCCCGGATTCTCCCTGTTCAAATTCAAAAAAGGCGAAACAACTTATGGAATTGGGTGGCTGCCATTGGGCGGTTATGTCAAAATTGCCGGAATGATTGACGAGTCCATGGACAAAGAACAAATGAAAAAGCCACCACAACCTTATGAATTCAGGTCTAAACCAGCGTGGCAAAGGCTAATTATAATGCTTGGCGGTGTTTTTGTTAACTTCATTCTGGGTTTCCTCATTTACGCAGCAGTTCTTTACACCTGGGGCGAAGATTATTTACCCATGAAAAACCTTACACACGGAGTAACCGTTGACTCCGTAGCAGCCGATGCAGGATTCAAAACAGGCGATAAAATTATCAGTCTCGATGGCAAAAAAGTAGAACGCTTTAGCGACATAATTCCCAGTATTTTACTCGAAGATGTAACAACAGTGCAGGTTGAGCGCAATGAAAAAATAAAAGACATTATTTTGCCACCTCAGGTAAAAAAGAAAATTATTAAAGGCGACCGCTTGTTTATGCCCCGCTACCCGTTTATTGTTGGTACTTTTGCCAAAAACAGCGCTGCTAAAAAAGCCGGTATACAAAAAGGCGACAAAGTAGTTATGGTTGATACCATACCCACGGCAATGGCCGATGAGTTAAGCCCTGCGCTTAAAAACTATAAGAACCAGGATGTTAACGTAACCATTTTGCGCAATGGCCGGGAAAAACAATTTACAGTTTCCCTGGAAGAAGATGCCATGTTGGGAATTGCTCCTGATGTAACCCGGGTATTTGACTTTGAAACAAAACAATATAGCTTTATTGAAGCCATACCTGCTGGTGTAAACAAAGCTTACGACACAGGAAAAAAATATCTCCAACAGTTCAAACTAATTTTTTCACCCGAAACAGAAGCATATAAAGAAGTTGGAGGTTTTATAATGATCGGAAAAATATTCCCCGGCGTTTGGAACTGGCAGTCATTTTGGAGTTTAACGGCATTTCTATCCATTATGCTTGCTATTATAAACTTACTGCCAATACCCGCCCTTGATGGTGGCCATGTAATGTTTCTTTTATATGAAATGATTACCGGAAAACCACCCGGCGAAAAATTCATGGAATACGCTCAATTAACCGGTATGCTCTTGTTATTGGCACTTCTGGTATTTGCAAACGGAAACGATATTATAAAACTTTTTGAAGGCTCGTAAACAGGCAAAACCATGTTTTTAAGGTTTATACACAGTAAAAACCTATAAAAAAGGGCGTATTTAAAAAAAATGGTTAAATTCGCAAAGAGGTAAAACATAAACACACTGTTTCTTCGTTATAGACTGGAAAACAGAAAACAAAAAAGGTTGAAACACTATGCAGTATTTCAGAATAATTGGGTTGATCGTACTACTTGCAACAATAAATCAGATAGCAGCAGGCCAAAATAAGCGCATTGAAAAAGCAGAAAGTGCTTTTGAATCTGGCAAATACTTTGAAGCCATTGACCTCTTCAAATATGCTTACGGAAAAACCGATGACCGGGAAGTAAAAAAAGACCTCATTTTTAAAACCGCACTCTGCTACAAATATATCGACGAAGTACGGCAGGCAGAAATCTGGTTTCGCAAAGCCGTTAAACGCGGCATTGAAAATCCGCTTGCATACCTTTATTATGCCGATGCCCTCATGGCAAACGGCGAATACGATGAAGCCAAAACAAATTATAAAGAATACAAAAAACTTGTACCCGACGATGAAAGGGCACAAAAAGGAATAGAATCGTGCGATTTTGCAATTAAAGCAATGGAGAATCCAACCCGGCACAATATTAATCCCATGTATTTTTTTAATACCCGGGAAAGCGATTTTTCTCCCTGCTACGGAAAAGACAACTATACCATTGTATATTTCACCACAACTACTGAAGGAACCACCGGCAACGAAATAAACCCCGTAACCGGCCAGTATTACGCCGATATTTACCAATCACGGGTAGATCGCAAAGGAGAATGGGCGGACCCGACACCATTGGGAGAAAATATTAATACCGAATTTGACGAAGGCGCTGCAACAACCAATGAAAAAGCCAACATCATGTATTTTACAACAATACGGGAAAACAAAGACGGCGACCTGGTTACACAAATTTACATGAGTAAAAAAGAAGGAATCAAATGGGGTGAAGCCAGTCGTGTAGCCATTTTTGAATCCGACTCCATAATGGTGGCCCACCCCGCTCTTTCTTTCGATGAAAAAACACTCTATTTTGTTAGCAACAAACGCGGTGGAATGGGGGGTAAAGACATTTGGAAAGTTACTGCCGACTCCGACGGCTGGGGCAAACCCGAAAATCTGGGACCCGACATCAACACCAAAGGCAACGAACTATTTCCTTTTGTACATAAAGACGGCACACTCTATTTTGCATCAGACGGGCACGTTGGAATGGGCGGGCTCGACCTTTTTATGGCACGCCCCAAAGGAAGCAAATGGGAAGTTATCAACCTGGGATACCCCATGAACTCGCCCCGCGACGATTTTGGAATCGTGTTTGAACGCGAACTCGAAAGAGGCTACATGTCATCGAACAGAGACGAATCGCGTGGAGAAGACGATGTTTTTCAATTTGCTTTGCCGCCTTTGGAATTTAAACTTCTTTTGACAATAAAAAATAGTACAACTGCAGAAATTATTCCCGATGCATCTGTCAACCTGATCGGATCTGATGGGACAAACGAAGTAAAAACCAGTGAAGCTAACGGAACCGTAAAGTTTGACCTGAACCCAAATGCAGATTATCGAATCATTACACGGAAGGGTGGTTTCCTGGCCGGGAGAGGAAAATTATCGACAAAAGGATATACCGAAAGCAAAGATATTGAACTTGATGTTTTAATGCAGCCAAATGACCAGCCACGACTGGTAAAAGTATTTTTCGATTTTGGCAAGTGGGACCTGAAACCCGAGTCAATGGTAGCACTCGAAGAACTTGTTGAAATTTTACGAGACGACAACCCGAACATCACCATTGAGCTTAGCTCGCACACTGACTTTAGGGGTAGTGATGCTGCCAACCAGGAACTTTCACTTAAACGTGCACAAAGCGTAAAAGATTTCCTCGTACTCTATGGAATTGATGCAGAGCGATTGTCTGTTAAAGGGTACGGCGAAAAGAAACCCAAAAAAATTACGCCGCGTGAAGCTCAGGAATTCGACAAAAGAGAAGGATGGGAATTTCTTGATGAAGGCACTGTGCTTAGCGAGTCGTACATAAAAAGCCTGCCAACAGAAAAAATGAAAGAAATTGCCCACTCACTGAATCGTCGAACAGAATTCGTAGTAACCGGAACCGATTATGTTCCGCGCATCAGACGAAAGAAATAGAAACCAAAATATTAAAAAGCTCCGATGTATGTATGCATCGGAGCTTTTAGATTTTTTCAAATGATAAATTTGGATTAATTTTGCCGACCATAAGCCAAACCGCAATGACACAAAATAACAGATATGCCCAAAGAGGGGTTTCTGCCAGCAAAGAAGATGTACACAAAGCCATTTCAAAACTCGACAAAGGCCTTTTTCCCAACGCTTTTTGCAAAGTAATTCCCGACATACTCGCCGGCGATGAAGAGTTTTGCAATATAATGCATGCCGATGGGGCCGGTACAAAATCATCGCTGGCCTACATGTATTGGAAAGAAACCGGCGATATGAGCGTTTGGAAAGGTATTGCACAAGATGCAATTGTGATGAACATTGACGACCTCCTGTGCGTAGGCGCTACAGACAATATTCTCGTTTCATCAACCATTGGCCGAAACAAAAACCTCATTCCCGGCGAAGTAATCAGCGCAGTAATCAACGGAACCAACGAAGTGCTGGAACAACTTACGAAATTAGGTGTCAATACAGTGTTTACCGGCGGAGAAACAGCCGATGTCGGCGATCTGGTGCGTACCATAATCGTAGATTCTACCGTTACAGCACGCGCCCGGCGCGACGAAATTATCACCAACGAAAAAATTAACGATGGCGATGTAATTATCGGACTTAGCTCATCGGGGCAGGCCACTTATGAAACCGAATACAACGGCGGCATGGGAAGCAACGGCCTCACATCGGCACGCCACGATGTTTTTGCCCATTACCTGGCCAAAAAATATCCGGAAAGCTTTGATCCGTCTGTAGAAGACAGTCTGGTTTACAGCGGCTCAAAAAAACTGACCGAAAAAATTGAAAACCTCAGGGTTGATGCCGGAAAACTGGTACTGTCGCCAACACGAACTTACGCACCCATCATCAAAAAAATACTCGAACAATACAGGAGCCAAATTCACGGCATGATTCATTGCAGCGGAGGAGCCCAAACAAAAGTGCTAAACTTTATCGGCCAACTTCACGTAGTAAAAGATAATATGTTTCCAACGCCTCCACTATTTGACATAATTCAACAAGAATCGGGCACCAACTGGCAGGAAATGTATAAAGTTTTTAATATGGGACACCGTTTTGAACTGTATGTGCCGGAGTATATAACCAAAAATATCATTCAAATAGCCGAAGAATTTAATGTAGAAGCACAAAAAATTGGTTACGTAACAGCATCAGACAAAAAACAATTGACAATAAAAAGCGAACACGGAATTTTTGAATACCATTAATATATAAGGATATCATGAGTAATAATTTACTGGAAAAACTAGAAGGGATAAAAATAAGATTTGAGGAAGTAGCACAACTCATAACCGATCCGGAAGTAATAGCAGATGTAAAACGATATATCAAGCTCAATAAAGAATACAAAAACCTTGAGCCAATTGTAGAAACCGGTAATGAGTATAAACTTGTTCTGGAAAATATTGAATCGTCGAAAAAAATGCTCAATAATGAGAATGATGATGAAATGCGCGAAATGGCCAAAATGGAAATTGACGAGCTTGAGCAACGCAAAGAAGAACTTGAAGAGAATGTAAAAGTACTACTGGTTCCAAAAGATCCGGAAGATGATAAAAATGTCGTGCTTGAAATCAGGGCCGGCACCGGAGGTGATGAAGCCAGTATATTTGCCGGCGACCTGTTTCGCATGTACACAAAATATTGCGAAAATAAAGGCTGGAAATTAAAGATGACAAGCAATACCGAAGGCACCTCAGGTGGTTTTAAAGAAATAATAGCCACGGTTACCGGAAATGGCGTTTATGGCATTATGAAATATGAATCGGGTGTGCATCGTGTACAACGTGTCCCTCAGACAGAAACACAGGGCCGCGTGCACACATCAGCGGCTACCGTAGCTGTTTTGCCGGAAGCAGAGGAGTTTGACCTGGAAATAAACCAAAATGATATTCGTAAAGACACTTACTGTAGCTCCGGTCCCGGCGGCCAGTCAGTAAATACTACGTATTCAGCCATCAGGCTTACACATATTCCGTCCAATATTGTTGTAACGTGCCAGGATGAAAAATCGCAAATAAAAAACTTCGACAAAGCCATGAAAGAGCTCCGCACAAGGTTATACAACCTGGAGTATCAAAAGCGAATGGACGAAGTGGCATCGCAACGTAAAACCATGGTTTCATCGGGCGACCGATCCGCAAAAATTCGCACATACAACTGGCCACAAGGGCGTGTTACCGATCACCGCATTAACCTGACACTTTATAACCTGCAAAACATCATGAACGGCGAGCTTGATGAAATTATCGAAAAGCTGCAAACTGCAGAAAACGCCGAAAAATTAAAAGAAAGCGATTTATAACATGAATGCTGACGAACTTTTCAGGCAAATAAATAATAAACAAAGCTTCTTGTGTGTAGGGCTGGACACCGATGAAGAAAAAATTCCATCGTATTTATTCAAATATGATGATCCGGTATTTGAATTTAATAAATCCATTGTTGATGCGACCCACGATTTAGTGGTGGCCTATAAACCCAACCTGGCGTTTTATGAAGCAATGGGTACAAAAGGATTAATCAGCCTTGAAAAAACCGCACTTTACATAAAGGAAACCTACCCTGAAATACTACTGATAGCCGATGCCAAGCGCGGCGACATAGGTAACACCGCCCGCATGTACGCCAAAAGTATTTTTGAGCAGCTCCGATTCGATGCAGTTACCTTATCGCCCTACATGGGATACGATAGCGTAGAGCCTTTCCTTGAATACGAAGATAAATGGGTTATTATTCTCGCAGCTACTTCAAACCCGGGAGCGGCCGATTTTCAAATGCTCCGTACCGAAAATAATAAACCGCTTTTTATGGAGGTAATTGAAAAATCTGCACAGTGGGCCGATGAACATAAGCTCATGTTTGTTGCCGGAGCCACACGCCCCGAAACACTGAAAGAAATCCGTCAATCAGTTCCGAATCATTTTTTACTGGTTCCCGGAGTTGGCGCCCAGGGAGGCAGCCTTGAGGAAGTGGTTGAAAATGGTATCAATAATCGCTGTGGGCTGCTGGTAAATAGTTCGCGCGGTATTATTTATGCCGGAAACAATGAGCATTTTGCACAAGAAGCCCGTCTGGCTGCACACGACTTGCAAGATCAAATGTTAAGCCTTCTGCAAAAGCACAAATTAACATAATGGTTCAATTTTTGCATTATTTAACATACAGTTAACGAAATTTGGCAAAAAACTTATTTCAAATTGCTTGAAATTAGCAACAAATAACTAAATTCGCGCTCCATATAAATAAAAAAAATGAAGGTACTTTTTTACATATTGACTTTAATGATAACCGCCCAATTATCATTTGGGGTCAATAAACCTTCTTACGCCCAGGGCACACCTGACCACATCATCAAAGAAGACGAACCTACACACATCAAAATAAATGTGCTCATTACCGATGAGCGGAAAGACCACACCATTTCACTTGAAAATATTGAAGAACTTATTAAAAAAGATTTAAGGAAAGAGTTCCCTTCAGCCAACCTTCATTTTGCCTCCAGAATAAACCAATTAAAAAAATCAGGTGACAATATCAACATCATGATTCGGGCAACATCAATCCAAAAAGAACAAAAACTAAGCAAATCTGTTTTTGCAGTCCATTATAAAGTTATGATTTATGATGTATCAAAAACACCCATCATGATTCGCGACGGGAATGTACAATTTGACATGGATGTTGAGCCAAATGAAGACGAATATCAGGTGCTGGAAAGAACTGTTGGTATTACCAATTTAAGGCTGGCAGACTTCCTGCGCAGAAACATTACCCACAAATGTTTTCAAAAAAAAGAAATACAGACCAACTAGTGTCCCGTCTATAAACTCAGGTCGATAATCGTTTTCTTTTACTCCAAGCCACCATTTTTTCACTATTTTTGAGGCAAATAATGAATATATGAGCACTTTTTTGTTCGATAAAACAGTATTCGGCCCTGTAATTAGCCGTCGGCTGGGTGTTTCACTTGGCATCAACCTGCTTCCTACCAATTCAAAAGTTTGTACGTTCGATTGCATTTATTGCGAATGCGGATGGACAGATAAAGGCACAAACGTGGGCGTACTTCCAACACGTGAAGAGGTAACCAGTAAGCTGGAAGCTATTTTAACCGACAGGAAAAACAATAACTTACCCATCGATGCTATAACTTTTGCCGGAAATGGCGAGCCAACAATGCACCCCAAATTTGTTGAAATTGTAGAAGATACACTTACACTGCGAAAAAAACTTTTCCCCCGGGCGCGCATCTCCGTTTTGAGCAATGCCACACTCATTCATAAACCGCGTATTGCCCATGTGCTGCAAAAAGTAGACGATAATATTCTGAAACTCGACAGTGCCCTTGAAGAAACCATAAGGCAAATAAATTGCCCGCTGGGAAAATTCGACCTTGAGCAAATTATCGAAAATCTGAAAGCTTTCCAGGGCAATCTTACCATTCAAACCATGTTCATCAAAGGCGAATATGAAGGTAAAAAAGTTGATAATACAACAGATAAAGAAATAAATGCCTGGCTCAATGTGCTCAGCGAAATTCAACCCAATCGCCTTATGGTTTACACCGTTGCGCGCGACACGGCAGCACTGGGAATTGAAGCTGTTGACAAAGCCAAACTTGACGAAATTGCAAAAAAAGCAGAAAAACTTGGAATAGAGGTACAGGTATCATCATAAAATAAAATATGAGCTTATGAATGTTTTAATGGAATTCGCCATGTTTCCCACTGATAAAGGAATTAGTGTGAGTGAGTATGTAAGTAAAATCATCGATATGATACGCCAAAGCGGATGCGATTATAAACTTACCGCTATGGGAACCATTGTGGAAACGCCCGACATGGAAACGGCTACAGGCATTTTGAACAATGCTCAGAAAATTCTTGAACCGCATTCTGACCGTATTTATTGCTCGGCCAAATTCGATATAAAAAAGTCTGAAAACGGCCGTTTAACGAAAAAAATTGAATCAATTGAGTCAAAAATCGGTAAAGTGAACCTATAATGCGCATAGTAGCGAGCATCATCTTTGGCATTCTGTTGCCGTTCAATATTATTGCGCAATGCAACGTTGAGCAACGGGTTTTTTATGCAGGAGAAGAACTCACTTACAAAGCCTTTTACAACTGGAACTTTATTTGGCTCGAAGCGGCCGATGTTCGCTTTACTGTAAAAGATTTTCCTTCGCGCAAAGCTTTCAAACTGGAATCTGTTGGTAACAGCCTTCCGAAATACGACTGGTTTTATAAAGTACGCGACACATTTCGCTCACACATTGATACTGCAACTCTCAAGCCGTTTTACTACCATCGCAATACCCGTGAAGGCAGTTACCGGGTGAATAATCGTTACCACTTAGACTGGCAAAAAAAACTGGCCTTCACCAATACGAAAAATTCAGAATTTGGCGATGCAACAGACACGCTGAAATTGCCCGATTGCACGTTCGATGTGCTTTCTGCCGTGTATTATACACGAAGCATGTCGTTTAAAAACCGTCAAAAAGACGAAAAAATACCTGTCACAATTCTTATTGACAACGAAATATACGATCTGTACATTCGCTACCTCGGAAAGGAGGTTCTTACAACACGTTACGGTGACAGGTACCGCTGCATAAAATTTTCCATTTTGTTGGTCGAAGGTACAATTTTCGAAGGCGGCGAAGAAATGACTGTTTGGGCAACTGATGACAAAAACCATATTCCCGTGCAAGTGGAAGCAAAAGTGTTGGTAGGTTCGGTAAAAGCTGTTTTAAGCGGCTACGATAATATTCGGTATACGATGAAGTCCCGGTTAGGGAAAGAAAAGTAAAAATTTGTTAGTTATTTTTGACAAATTCCACAGCATCTTTATCCTGCTTAAGAATGTGCTCTGTGAACCATTCGTGAAGATAGACAACCAATTTTTTACACGCAGTGAGGTCGGTTCGATCTGTTAAATGACTTTGGAATTCGTTAATACGTTTAATAAATTCCTGATGCCTATTTTTATGGACAGCAAAACCTTCATATCCCTGATAGTATATTTCTTCATTAATCAGATGATGCTCAGCATAATGTATAAGTGCATACATAATTTCCAGCATCTTCTGATTGCACATGTCTTTTTGAATAATATCAACCAGTTGGTTGTAAATACGGGTAAACTGTAAATGCCCGTCATCGATTTTATCAATGCCGGTCATAAAGTTTTTATCCCACTGTATGAAATCAAAATTTTCCATTCAAAAAGATGAATTATGTACATTACAAAGTTCAACGAAAATCAATCAAATAAAATGACATTTCTCATAAAGAACACTTCATGATATAGACAGCACCAAACTAAATAGTGTCTGGGTCATAATGTTCGAGTTCAAGGCTTGCGAAGTATTTAAAATCAAGGAGTTTACTATTGTAAATGACTGTTTTAAATACGAGCATAACGCAGAAATCGGACATTATGGACAGACAAATAGAAGATCATGAAAATAATTGATTTAAATCACCAAACACCCCGCCGGACAAAAAAGCAAAAGCCCGGTTCATCATAAATTCACGAAATAATTCCTATCTTTGTTGGCTATAATCTTTTCAATTGAACCTTATGGGTTTACTGGATCAAATCGAATATCCCAATGATCTGAAAAAGCTTAAAAAACCTGAACTTATTCAGCTGGCTGATGAGTTACGGGAATTTATAATAGATGAAGTAAGTTCAAATCCGGGTCATTTTGGCGCCAGTCTGGGCGCCGTAGAGCTGAGTGTTGCCCTGCATTATGTGTACAACACACCCTACGACAGGCTTATATGGGATGTGGGCCATCAGGCTTACGGGCACAAAATTCTCACAGGTCGCAAAGGCCGGTTCAACACAAACCGTAAGTTGGGCGGCATTTCCGGGTTCCCCAACCGTTCGGAAAGTGAATACGATGCGTTTGGCGTAGGCCACTCATCGACCAGCATTAGCGCGGCATTGGGAATGGCCATTTCTGCCCAGTTAAACGAAGAAAAAGACCGGCATGTAATTGCTGTAATTGGCGATGGAGCGCTCACCGGTGGCATGGCAATGGAAGGGCTAAACAATGCCGGGACCCAAAATGCAAATTTACTAGTTGTTTTGAACGACAACAACATGGCCATCGATCCCAATGTTGGAGCTTTTAAAGAATACCTTACCGATATTTCCACATCGCGGCCATACAATAAAATAAAAGATGAAGTATGGAACATGCTGGGCAAGTTCAACCGGCTCGGGCCAACCGCACAGCGCCTGATACAAAAGGTTGACAACAGCATAAAATCGTTGCTCATGAAGCAGAGCAACTTTTTCGAAGCCATTAACTTTCGGTATTTTGGCCCCATAGATGGCCACGATGTAGTCCATTTGGTTAATGTAATGAATGACCTTAAAGATATTCCCGGTCCCAAATTGCTACATTGCGTCACCACAAAAGGCAAAGGTTTTAAGCAAGCTGAACTGAATGCTACGGAATGGCATGCCCCGGGAAAATTCGACAAAAAAACAGGGCTTAAAATAAAAGACGAATGCACTGTGCCCAAGCCACTTAAATACCAGGATGTTTTTGGGACAACATTACTCGAACTGGCGCGCGAAAACGAACAAATTGTAGGCATTACGCCGGCCATGCCCACGGGTTCGTCACTCAATATTATGATGAAAGAAATGCCCGGCCGTACTTTTGATGTGGGTATTGCCGAGCAACATGCCGTTACATTTTCAGCCGGACTGGCTGCAGAGGGCAAAATTCCCTTCTGCAACATTTACTCAACTTTTATGCAGCGGGCCTACGACCAAATAGTACACGATGTAGCTTTACAAAACCTGCCCGTAGTTTTTTGTCTCGACCGTGGCGGGCTGGTGGGCGAAGACGGCGCAACGCATCACGGCGTTTTTGACCTGGCCTACATGCGCAACCTGCCCAATATGGTTGTTTCTGCACCCATGGACGAAATTGAACTTCGCAACCTGATGTACACAGCTCAACTCAATCCTAAAGGCCCATTCTCTATACGTTACCCGCGCGGCAGGGGTGTAATTGTAAACTGGAAACATCCCATGAAAGAGCTTCCCATCGGTAAAGGACGAAAAATTTCGGACGGTAAAGATATTGCCATCATTTCTATCGGACACCCGGGAAATTTTGTGCAAAAAGCCATCAAAAAACTCAAAACATTTGACCTTCAGCCGGCTCATTACGATTTACGGTTCCTCCGCCCCCTCGACCAGGAACTTTTACACGAAGTGTTCCGTAATTTCGATAAAATAATAACCGTTGAAGATGGAACTATACAAGGCGGAATGGGCTCTGCCGTGCTCGAATTCATGGCTGATAACAGCTATACTGCACAGGTAACACGAATTGGTGTTCCCGACAAATTCATAAGTCATGGAAAACCGGAAGAACTCTATCGGCTTTGCGGTTTCGATGCCAAAGGAATAGCCGATAAGGTGAAGGAAATAATGGGAAAATAGCATTAGTTCGCAAAAAAATTGTTCCTTTGCGATTCAAATTTTACCCGTTTTGAAATGAGCAACAACAAAGCCGGATACATTACCGTTTTCATAGCTATGCTCTGCTGGAGCCTTACGTTTGTTTGGTACAAAGAAGTTTATGAAACCTTTACCCCAATCGGTACGGTTTTTTTGCGGTTATCTATTGCTTCGATACTCCTTTTCATCTTTACAAAAGTTATAAAAAGAATGCAACCCATACAAAAGAATGACCGACTCACTTTTCTGGGGCTGGCATTTTTTGAACCATTTCTCTATTTTTTTAGCGAAAGCCAGGGCATGCAATATGTTTCGCCAACGGAAGGAGCAGTAATAATAGCTATTATTCCTTTACTGACACCAATAATGGCGCGCATTATTTTTAAGGATAAAGTAACCGTACTCAACCTGATAGGTTTAGTAATTTCATTTGCAGGTGTTGTATTGGTTGTAACAAATTCAGGTTTTCACTGGAAAGCTCCGGCAATTGGTGTTTTATTTATGTTTATGGCAGTTTTAGCCGCATTGGGGTATTCGGCCATTATTATGAAACTTTCCGGAAAATATAATCCATTTACCATAATAACATATCAAAATACCATTGCAGCAACGCTTTTTCTGCCCATTTTCCTGATTTTCGATATCCAAAATATTATCACCGTTAATTACACTTTCCACAATATATGGCCACTGCTGAAACTGGCCGTTGTAGCATCGGCAATAGCCTACCTGTTTTTTGTATACAGTATTTCAAAAATCGGTATTGTGCAAGCCAACATGTTTACAAACCTGATTCCGGTTTTCGCCGCACTTTTTGCCTGGTACATGCTTGGCGATGAGCTTTCCTGGAGAACCATCAATGGCGTTGCTTTGGTTGTAGTCGGACTGTTCCTCCCCCACTACAGTTCTGTAAAAAAACGATATTTCTTTTTGAAAAAATAGCTTTTTAACTCCTTGTTAACCAAAAGGAACAGCAAACTTTTGTTTTTTGTGTATAGTATTGCTAATTTGAACGTCCTTACCGAAACAATTATATATGAAGCCGGGGACACGAAATACTTTATTTCTACTCATAATATCTCTGTTAGTTTACGAGAGCACAGTTGCACAGTTTAATAGTATTGCGACACCCTATATTAAAAACTATTCGCTTGATGATTATAAGAGTAAAGATGTTCAGGCATCTACTCAAAACTGGGGAATTTTTCAGGACGAGAAAGGAATTATGTATTTTGCAAATACTGGCGGCTTGCTAATTTTTGACGGGAATAATTGGTCGTTGATTAATTCAAACAGAAATCCAACCATTCGTTCTGTTAAGGGAACAAAAGATAATAAAGTATTTGTTGGTGCAAAAAGAGAACTTGGATATATAACAAATAATAAATCCGGGGATTTATATTATAAATCTTTACTGCCCCTTATTGATAGCAGCCTGAGGGATTTTACTGATGTATGGAATATTTACACAGTGGATGATTTAGTAGCCTTTGAGACAGCAAAGAAACTGTACCTGTACGATGGGAATAAAATATATGCGTTAAAAGCAAAGGGGTACTTTACCAATTCTTTCAAAAAAAATGAAATACTTTATTTATTTGATACTGAATTGGGACTTGTAAAGCTTTCTAACAACAAACTGGTTCCAATTGTGGAGCATAAAATTTTTCAAAAATATGGTTTTGCAATTAACACAAAAAACAACGAATCTATTTTTGTTTCAAGAAAACATGGGTTTTACAAGTTAATACACCGAAAAGTTGTGAAATGGGATATTCCAAATGAGGAAAAAATTATGGCAAAGAGACCTTATTGCGGAGTTCAAATTGATAAAAACCGCATAGCCATAGGAACACAAGTTGGTGGAATATACATTATAGATTCAGTAGGAAACACATTACAAATATTTAACAAACAAAATGGCTTACAGGCCAACACAGTTTACAATTTATTTTTGGACAGGAACAAAAACTTATGGGCAGCTTTAGGAAATGGAATTACCTATTTTAAAACGAATTCCCCCTTTACTTACTTTACACCGAAGTCAGGCATCCCTAAAAAGAACTATACCATTAGCTTTACAAAAGACCATATCTATTTTGGAAATGAAATGGGTATTCACACTAAACCAATATCGCCTATAACAGCTGATTTGGAGGTCAATAAATTTTCATTTGTACCTAACTCCGGAGGACAGGCCATTTCTTCAATCAATTATAACGATAATATTATTGTAGCACATAATACAGGTGTACTCTTATTGCAAGCGGATAAAATTGTGTCCGGACTTACGTCAACAGATCACGTTTGGGGCGTAAAAAAACTTCAAAATCAAAAAAATACGTTTTATGCGACTACAAATGTTGGCTTGTTTTATTTTCATGTAAATGGCAATAAACTTGACAAATTAGTACACATAGACGGGTATGATGGGCCAATTAGGTTTGCGGCATACGAGGATGACTATACAGTTTGGACATCTGATAATATTGATGGAATTCGCAAACTTGTTATAAAAAAGGATCTATCTGGTATTGAAAGCATTACACATTACACCAAAGAAGACGGACTGCCCCGGAATGTTCAAAATGTTTTAGGTAACGTTAATGGAAAAATCTATATTCTAACACAAGATGGAGTCTATAAAATCAAAGAGGATAAAGTAGTGTTTGCCTCTGAGATTTCAGGAAATAAAGTCAAGTATCAAACAAACCTTTTCATGTCTGATGATTGGGGTAGAATATGGAGACAAACAGACTTCAGTGTTATGATGGTTGACAATGAGGATACGATTACAAAACCATTTAACCGGTTCTCAGGTTTAGACCTGTCACGAATAAATATTATTTCAAAAAATAATATAATGTTTGCCGGAAATAAATATTCCATACATTTTAATTTGAAAAAACAATTTAAAGAAGACACAGATTATTTTGTTCAAATACGCAAAATTATTGATCTAACAAACAACTCACTTATAATCCATGGGTATCGTCATTTGTTTAAGGATAGTTTAATGTCAAATAACATTGAAAACAATACATTAATTTTACCATATAAAAAGAACAATATCAGATTTGAATATGCAGCATCGTATTATGAGCTTCCCGAAGAAACCAAATACCAGGTTTGGATTGAAGGGTTCGATAACAATAATATGAGCTGGACTTATGAAACAAAAAAAGACTACACCAATCTTCGCGAAGGAGCATACGTTTTTCACGTAAAGGCCAAAAATATATACGGGCATACCTCGCATGAAAACACGTTCAAGTTTATTATTTTACCACCATGGTACCGAACTACCCTAGCGTACCTGGCTTACATCATTCTTTCAATTGCCTTGTTATGGGTAATAATTCGAACCTATACCCGAAGATTGAAGAAACACAATATCAAACTTGAAAAAATTGTAAAAGAACGAACTCAGGAAATAGAAACACAAAAAGAAGAAATTCTTACTCAAACGGAAAAACTTGAAGAATACAACAAAGAACTACAAAAACTATCGGTTGTGGCAAGCGAAACAGACAATGCCATTACCATTATGAACCCGGAGGGGGAAATAGAGTGGGTAAACAAAGGCTTTTCAGCCATTTATGGATATAATTTTCATGAAATTAAAGGAAAACTAAGACTCAATTTACAAGAAGAAAGCCTCCGTACCGGCATAAAAGATATTTACTCAGAAGTAAAAACCAGCAAACATTCAAGCACTTATGAATCTATCGTTTCGGCGAAAAGTGGCAAATTGATCAATGTAAACACAACATTAACCCCTGTAATGAACAAATCAGGCGAAATTGAAAAAATGATAGCCATAGATTCAGACATCACTAAACTTAAGCAGGCTGAAAATGAAATTCTTCAGCAGAGAGAAGAGATACTAACACAGAATGATGAGATACAACAAAAAAATGAAGAACTCTCCAAACACCGTCACCACTTGGAAGAACTGGTAAAAGAGCGCACCCGGGAGCTCGAAACAGCCCTGAAAAAAGCGAAAGAAAGTGACCGACTAAAATCATCGTTCCTGGCAAACATGTCGCACGAAATACGAACACCCATGAACGCCATCATTGGCTATGCAACCCTGCTTGAAGAAGAAGACGATCCGGCAAACTATGTCAGGCATATCCAAATGATTATTACCAATTCCAACAGTTTGCTTACACTTGTCAATAATATTATTGAACTGTCGAGGTTTGAAAGTGGAACAGTAGATTCTGAAACAGAAACATTTATCATTGATCATTTAATTACCCGGGTTTACCAATCGTATCTGGACGATTTCAACAAAAAAAATATCCGTTTTTCCATAAAAAAAGATACAAATGAAGAACTTGAAGTACGCTATGATCGTGGCAGGCTTTTGCATGTATTAGAACAACTGCTGCAAAATGCATCGAAATATACAGAAAAAGGTGAAGTTGTTATAGGTCTAAAGAAAAATGACGCTGAGTTTCCCGGCCAACTGTTAATATATGTAAGTGACACAGGAATTGGCATGAAAAAAGAACATGCTGAAAAAGTATTTAACCAGTTCATGAAAATTGAAGAAAACCAGGAGAAACTGTACCGGGGAACCGGTATTGGGTTGGCTCTCTGCCAACGGATTATTAAAATGCACAACGGAAAAATTTGGATAGAATCTGAAGAAAATCAGGGAACAACAGTATTTATGACATTACCAAAAAACATGTAACTTCGCATCATATAGCAATCCTTAAAAATACAACTAAGACCACAATGCTAAAAAAAACGCTTACAATACTATTCTTTTTTGCTTGCATTTTTTCAGGTAACACACAAGTATCTAACGTTAAGTTCCAAAGCCTGACCAATGAAGATGGCCTGTCGAACAATACTGTATTTGCCATAATACAGGATAATGACGGATTCATGTGGTTTGGAACTGCCGAGGGACTGAACAGATACGACGGATATAACTTTACGATTTACAAACCTGATTTATTCGACAGTACAACAATAAGTGATTCATGGGTAACCTCCATTTTTCAGGATAGCCGGGGATTTATTTGGGTAGGAACTTTTGGCGGCGGCGTTAATAAATACCATAAAACGAGCAATCAGTTTTTACAATTCAAACACGAACCCGGAAAGAAAAACACACTGTGCGACAATGTTGTTTACTCCATTACAGAAACACCTGAAGGCAATATTTGGGTAGGAACAAACAACGGCATAAGCATTATCAATGAAGAAGATAAAATTGTTGGACAAATAAAAAACGATCCGAAGAATCAACAATCATTGAGTTCCAATGCAATCAATTATATATACACAGACCTTGATTCCAATATTTGGGTTTGCACAGAAAAAGGCCTTAATCTTTACAATCCGGATAAAAATAATTTCAGGCGTTTTCTAAAAAATGATTCACCTCACAGTATTTCCAGTAATAATGTTTGGCATATTGAGCAAGATCCCGAAACACCTCATCAATATTGGGTAGCGACATTTTCCGGTATCAATTTCCTAAACAAAAAAAATGGGCAATTCAACCATTTCCCCCGCAACAATAACCTGCCTGAATTAACCTATAAAAACCAGGTTCAAACATTGCTTGTAGATGAAAGTCAGCTTTGGGCAGGAACCCACAACAACGGACTTGAATTATTCAACAAAAACTCAACAGAATACCGGTTTTTTAAGCAAAAGTCCTACGATAGAAAATCTATAACCAGCAATCGCATTGAAAGTTTGTATAAAGACAAAAGCGGCCTAATTTGGGTTGGAACTCATGGAGGAGGAGTGAACAAAGTGCTTGAAAGCCAGTTTAATCATCTGAAACACGAACAAAACAACCCCAATTCAATCAATGATGCTATAGTTTGGTCGCTTTATGAAGATGGAGATACTTTGTGGGTTGGAACCAATAACGGACTTTCGAAGGTTAACCTACAAACCTTAAAAGTTAACCGCATTTATAAAAGCTCCAATGGCTTAAGCAGCAACCATATTTACAGTTTACACAAAAGTTCGGCGAACATACTTTGGGTGGGCACATCAAATGGCGGCCTGAACAAATACAACACAGCAACCGGAGAAACCAAAGTATTCAGGCACAATCCAGAAAAACCAACCAGCATCCCCAGCAACTACATTAAAGACATTGCACAAGATAGCTCAGGAAACCTCTGGCTGGCTACCCGCGGTGGCGGAATCTCAAAATTCGACCCTCAAACCGAAACATTCACAACCTACAAACACAATCCTGACGACCCCACCAGCCTACCAAGCAACAGGATAAACGCCATTTACGCAGACTTCAACAACTTTATTTGGGTTGGAAATTCCGGCGGAGGAGCCAGCCGGCTCAATCCAAACACCGGAAAATTTACAAATTATATCTTCGACGTTAACAATAAAAAGGGAATAAACGACCGCTTTGTGCTCTCGATATGCCAAACCATGGATGGATACATGTGGTTTGGAACTTACAATGGCGGTTTAAACAAACTTGATCCGTCCACAGGCGAATTTACGCATTACAGCGAAAAAGAAGGACTTACCAACAACATCGTTTACGGGATTGTTGAAGATAGTCAGGGTTTACTATGGATCAGCACAAATAATGGCATAAGCCGTTTTGACCCTGAAGAGGAATCGTTTGTGAATTATGATTTGACCGATGGATTGCAAAGCCTGGAGTTCAACACAGGAGCATCACACAAAGGGAAAAGCGGCCACATATATTTTGGGGGCACCAATGGATTGAATTATTTTTTACCCTCGACAATTGAAAAAGACAGCTACTCAGCGCCGGTTATCTTAACCGGACTCAAAATAAACAACAAACGAACAAAAACCGGAAAAAATAATGTACTCTCCCAACCCATTTACAAAACCAGTGAAATTGAACTGGATTATAAACAATCGAACCTGGAAATTACATTTAGTGCCCTTGACTACGTATCATCGAGCCAAAACTACTATACGTATAAGCTTACAAATTATGAAGATGAATGGAGCCCGCCCAGCCGCCTTAACTTTGTAAAATACACCAATTTACCTCCCGGAGAATATGTTTTTAAGGTAAAAAGCATAAGCAGGGAAAAAATTGCCAGTGATGAATTTACATCGTTACAAATTACGGTTTCTCCTCCTTTTTGGGAAATGATTTGGTTTAAACTCTTTGCCGGCCTTATAATAGTCGGTACCATTTCGCTGATAACTTTCATAAGGATAAACCGAATAAAAAAACAAAAACAATATCTGGAAAAACTGGTAGAAGAAAGAACTGCCGAAATAAAAGAAACCAATCAAAAACTCAAAAAAAATTACGATAAAGTCCAGGTTCAACAAAAAAACCTCAGCCAGCAAAAAAAGCAGTTGGAACACCAAAATGAACGCATAATCAGTCAAAACCTTGAACTCGAAAAACACCACAACCATTTAGAAGAACTTGTTAATGAGCGCACAAAAGAACTTAAGGCAGCCAAAGAAAAAGCTGAGGAAAGTGACCGGCTAAAAACATCTTTTCTGGCCAACATGTCGCACGAAATAAGAACCCCAATCAACTCAATTGTAGGCTTCTCACAATTAATGGAAGAAGAAACCGACCCGAAAATAATCCGTCAACATGTTGAGCTAATAACATCAAATACAAATTCGTTGCTTTCTTTAATTGACAACATCTTAAACCTGTCGCGACTGGAAAGCGGCAGCGTAGAACTTAATAACACCATTCTTCATACAAGTGCCTTACTGGAAGACGTTTACGACAATAACGTTGTTTTGTTTGAGCAGAAAAACATTGCTTTATTAAAAGAAGAACTCGAAAATGAAGCAACAACCGTAAAAACAGATTACAACTATGTAAGCCTGATTTTCAACCAGTTATTACAAAATGCACTAAAATATACCGAAAAAGGCAAAGTAATAATAGGAGCAAAATACGATAAAAAGAAAAAACAAGTGTTATGTTATGTTGAAGACACAGGAATTGGCATGAGCCCCGAAGCTGTTGAACTTGTATTTAAGCGGTTTACAAAAATTGAAAATAAAAACAGGAAACTCCACCGCGGTGCCGGCATTGGGCTGGCCCTTTGTAAAAGAATAGTGGAATTACTCCGGGGCGAAATATGGATTGAATCGGAAGAAAACAAAGGAACGAGCGTATTTTTTACGTTGCCTACCGGATAAAGAAGGTGTCTAAAAAGCCAATTTTCTTCGTCCTTGCGAAGAGGCACGACGAATCAACCTGCTAATAATCACCCTCACCGGATCAGTTGAAAAATGTTTTTAATCATTTTATGAATTAATTCGAGTAAAACATTCACCC
>CAYPSX010000002.1:0-44620 GCA_964413185.1 uncultured Bacteroidales bacterium | reverse complement strand
AAGCAAAGCAGCAGCTTATGCAATTTCTCCAAAAAAATCCCGACCTGAAAGAGGAACTCGAACTGATACAAGATATGCCCCTTCCGGTTTCCAATGAAACTTTTGACCAAAAAGACCTGTTGAAAAAAAACCTGGAAGATGAGCCGGTTTCTGCTGAAAATATTGATGAGTGGTGCATAGCGGCTATTGAAAACGATCTTACACTGTACGGCAAAGAAATATTTAACGAAGCACTGAAAAACCATCCTGAATATGCCGATTGCTACACACAATATTTAAAAACCAAGCTGGAAGCAGAGCATATACCATTTCCCGGTTTTAAACCCTGGAATATTCCAAACTTTGAGGAATCTGTACAGCGAGAAGATGTTGAATATTGGGCAGTTGCCGAAATTGAAAATGATCTTTCAGCCAAACAGCTTGCCAAATGGAATGCTTATAAAGAGCAAAACCCGGAAACGGAACAAATTATTAAATCTCTAGAGCAAACCCGACTGCAGCCGGAGTCAGTGGAATATCCTTTCAAGAAAGAGTTGAAAAAGCAAAAAACCAGAACGCGTTATTTGTATCCATTATCGGCGTTGGCAGCAGCGGCAGCGGTGTTTTATTTGTTTATCAGCATAGCCGATATACCCAAAGAACCGTTTAAATCATACAATCAAAAAATGGCGAAGATGGAGCAGCAGGACAAACAAGGTGAGTTTCCAACACCCGCATTGTTTAATCCGGCCATGAAAAATTATGTCGCAACCACCATTTCTTATTTTGCCAACAAAAAAGAAGCACAAAAACAACATAAACCAGTTCAATCGGAGCCTTCTCATGTAGCACAAATACAGCGTGATGCATCTTTAGAAATTATGGTCTTTAGAAATGTTACGCTTAATGCGCCCACAATTTCACCTTCAGCTCCGGAACTTAAAACTGAGGTTATCTCAGCCGATAAATTACACAGAGAGATGTATGCGCAAAATGCTCAGCAGAATATGCAATTGAGAAGAGAAAATAAACTGACGCTTTTCAGTGCAGCACAAAAAGGCGTAGAAGTAATCAATAAGAAAGTAGGAACAAATATGGACCTGGAGGCTAAATATAACGAGCGCGGAGAAAGAGAAAAGGTCAGGTTTTCAACATCATTGTTCTCTATTTCAAAAAGTGTGAATAAATAAAATTACGAAAATGAAAAATATAATTATCATACTTGTATTCATCGTTTTTCCTGTCGTATTGTTTTCGCAACAGACAGAAAAAGATACATCTATGGTTGAAGAGAAACCGGACACAACTTACATAGATCTGCCCAACAAAACAATTATTGTTATTGAAAAAACAGGGGCAGAAAAAATGGCTTACAAGGAAGAAAAAGGTAAAAAAGAGAAAAAAAGTAGTTTCGACTCCTATTATGGCGGGCTTGAATTGGGTTTGAATTCTTATTTGACTCCGGACCAGTCATTTGCACTCGACGAAGAGAACCGTTACCTGGAGTTGGAAGATTCAAAGTCGCTGGAATTCAATTTAAATTTATTCGATATTTCCGTTCCCATTGTGCAGGAACGTTTCGGAATAACCTCCGGTCTCGGGTTCAGTTGGAATAATTATAAGTTTGACAATAAGCAACTTGTTTTACAAAACGATAGTTCGGTTTTGTACTGCGATACAGCTGTCGATATTACTTACGATAAAAATAAGTTAACGACCGTTTTCTTAACAGTACCGTTGGCATTGGAATTTCATTTTCCTGCAAATGACAAAGAAATTTGGTTCCTTGTAGGCGGATATGCAGGATTGAAAATTGGTTCGCATCAGAAATTGGTAGCCGACAATGATGATAAGGTAAAAACAAAAGAGGATTTTCATCTCAATACGTTCCGCTATGGATTCAGGGCGCAGGTGGGTGTAAATAGTTGGAGTATTTATTGTACTTACAGCGCTACACCTTTATTCAAAAAAGGCGAAGGGCCTGAGCTTTACCCGATAACCATGGGCATCGCACTGGCATTCTAATAAAAAGTGAGAGTCTCACTTAAAGCAGAACCCTCACTCCCATATTTTTTTGTGCAGCTAAGAAGATGTATAGTTTTTCTTGTGCACACCTTTTCTATAAATGCATTGCCAGTTTCATCAACTGAATCATCTCACTGCGGTAACCGTTGGGATCATTCCCTTTGGCTTTTTGCGCCATTTTTATCAGGTCGTTCCATTCTAACGTGCCTTTATGTTCAGACTTACGGAGCAGCATTCCAAAACCGGCTACTGCCGCTGAAAAGTTGAAATTATCTGATGGCATCATGAATTTGTTGTATCCGGCGTTCACTGTTTTTGTCAGTAAAATACTTTTTTGGCCGTCGGGTTTTTTATAGCGGAACTTTACCGTAGCCAGCTCATTTCCTTTACGGGCGTTTTCATTTACCACAGAAGTTTGATATTTCAACGTGTTTTCGAAATCTCCGTTTCTGGTGTTGGGCACAATTTCGTAAAGCGCTGTTACGGTGTGTCCGGAGCCTAACTCACCTGCATCTTTTTTGTCGTCGGCAAAGTCTTCTTTGTTCAGCAAGCGATTTTCATAACCGATTAAGCGGTACGATTTAACCTGCGCAGGGTTGAATTCAATTTGAATTTTTACGTCTTTGGCAATGGTGAAAAGTGTTCCACCAAATTCATTGACCAATACTTTTTTGGCTTCCAAAATGTTGTCAATATAGGCATAGTTGCCGTTGCCTTTGTCGGCAATAATTTCCATCTTATCATCCTGGTAATTGCCCATTCCAAAACCCAGTACAGATATAAAAATACCTTTATCGCGCTTTTTCTCAATGAGCCTTTCCATTTCTGCATTGCTTGATACACCAACGTTAAAATCGCCGTCGGTTGCCAAAATAATGCGGTTATTGCCACGTTTTAAGTAGTTTTCTTCTGCAACTTTATAAGCTAATTTTAATCCCGCAGCACCGGCAGTTGTTCCACCTGCACGTAATTGGTTCAACGACTCCAGAATTTTTTGTTTGTTGTCGCATGATGTGCCGGGCAAAACGAGTCCTGAGCTGCCGGCATACACCACAATTGCTACGCGGTCTTTTTTATCAAGTTGATTGATGAGCAATTTGAAAGCTTTTTTCAACAAAGGAAGTTTGTTGGGAGCATTCATTGAGCCCGATACATCAAGCAAAAATACAATGTTGGAAGGCGGGAGATTGTCCATATCCACTTTTTCACCCTGAATTCCCACATGAAGCAACATGTTCTCTTCGTTCCACGGACATTGGTGCAGCTCTTTGTAAATGGCGAATGGGTGCTCATCTTTCGGTTGTGGGTACTCGTAGTCAAAATAATTAATCATTTCTTCAATGCGCACCGCATCAATCGGTGGCTTGCTGCCGTTGTTTAAAAACCGGCGCATATTGCTGTACGAAGCTGCATCAACATCAATTGAAAAGGTCGATAACGGGGTTTCCATAGCTTTTTTAAATCCGTTTTCATGAATGGTGGCATATCCTTCCCTGTTGAACGGCTCTTTTTGATGGCGGTAGCTTTGCATAGCGTTTCCGCTGACGGCTAATCTTGGTGTGTTTTTTTTCTCTCTGGCAAAACTGTGTCCCACATCCAAAACCGGGCTCATTTCTGAATCTTCTTCCTCTATTACTTCAATAACTTTTTTTACGGGTTGCATTTTTATGTTGATGACTGAGCGGCCATTTACCGGAATATTTTGTGTTTGCATGCCGGCAAATTTAAAAATGAGTTCTCCCCGGGCCGCAACTTCAATTTTGTAATGTCCGTTTTTATCGGTTACCGCATGATTCATCACATCATTGTCGGCAATTACATTTACGCCCTGAAGCGGTTGGTTAGTCGAAGCTGATTTTACAATTCCGCGAACCTCTATTCCGAAAAGGTTGCCTGAAAACAGCAAGGCTGTCGTTGCCATTATTAGAAGAATGTTTTTCATATGTTTATAATTTTAAATGAAACTTTCTGCTTTTGTATAGAGGATGCAAAGCGGCAGCAGATTCCATAAAAAATTTGAAAAAAAATTAACAATCGGCTGTTACAAACTCTCAGCACTGAAATTTGTTCTAAAATTAAAACCTAAATATTATGCTTTTTACATCCTATATTGAACTGAGCAAAAGCGCATTAAATAATAACATTCAGTTCATGAAAGATAAGGCCGGGTCATCTCCCCGGTATTCTATGGTGATAAAAGCGAATGCTTATGGCCATGGAATTGAAGACCTGTTACCGTTGGTGGAAGCGTGTGGTATCGACCATTTTTCCGTTTTTAGTGTAGAAGAAGCCCGCAGAGCGCTGAAGGTAAAGAAAGATTATTGCGATTTGATGATCATGGGATTTGTAGATGATGATTACCTCGAATGGGCTATTGAAAATGATATTTCATTTTTCGTATTTACCAAAGAACGACTCGATGCCGTTTGCCGGGTAGTTCAGCATACTTCACGACCAGCAAAAATTCATATTGAGGTGGAAACCGGCATGCACAGAACCGGATTTGTTCAGGATGACCTGCCGTATGTAGCTGAAAAACTTCAACAAAATAAAGAAACGATCCAACTGGAAGGTTTATGCACACATTTTGCCGGGGCAGAAAGCCTTAATAACTTTGATCGCATTTATAACCAAATCGCCACTTTTCACCGCCGCTGTAGTTGGTTTCATGAGCAGGGAATAAAGCCCAGGTACAAACATGTGTCGTGCTCAGCAGGAGTTTTGAACTTTCCCGAAGCTTCCCTGGATTTAGTTCGCGTTGGTATTGCTAATTATGGGTTTTGGCCCAATAATGAAACGAAAATCCTTCACATTCGGAACGGGCAATTACCAGAAGACCCGCTAAAACAGGTATTATCGTGGAAAAGCAAAGTAATGAGTGTGAACCATGTTGATGAGGATGAATACGTAAGTTATGGAACAAGCTACAGAACAAATCGCAACAGCAAAATTGCAACTGTTCCCGTTGGTTACGGATACGGTTTCAGTCGTAATTTAAGCAATATGGGTCACGTGCTGATTAATGAAAAACGGGTTCCGGTAGTTGGAACCGTAAATATGAATATGATGGTGGTAGATGTCACCGATTTACCCAATGTAAAAGTTGGCGATGAAGTGGTTCTGATTGGCGTGCAGGGAGACAAAAGCATCACCATCAGTTCGTTTAGCGATATGAACAACAGCATGAATTATGAATTATTGACCCGCCTTCCTTCTGCCATTCCCCGGCATGAAGTAGATTAGAAAGCAGGGAAAATTCCCGCGACACCATTGTTTGTAAATGTTTTCAAAAAAAATTGGAATAAATTTACCAAATTGGTAACCTTCTTTGTATCTTTGCCGAATAAATAATTACGAACAATATGAGAGTCGTTGCTAAAAAGATACTTAGAGATTTTTGGGAGAAATATTCAGATTCTGAAGATCAATTGAAAACGTGGTACAAAGAAGCAAGTAAGGCGAAGTGGACAGACCCAAATGACATCAGGAATCAATACCCAACAGCAAGTATTCTTAAAGCAGGACGAGTGGTTTTTAATATATGTGGAAATAAATATCGATTGATAGTACACATTAATTATCAAAGACAATGGGTCTTCATACGATTTATAGGTACACATAAAGACTATGACAAAATTGATGCAAATAAAATTTAATTGTTATGGATATAAAAGTGATTAAAAACGAAAAAGATTATCAACAAGCTTTAGAACGACTTGAAGAAATTTTTGATGCGCCGATTGATTCGGCAGAAGGAGATGAAGCTGAAATTTTATCCATTCTGATCGAAAAATATGAAGATGAGCATTATCCAATTGACGATCCGGATCCAATCGAGGCGATTAAGTTTCGTATGGAGCAAATGGGAATGAAAAAAAGTGATTTAGCAAAGATAATTGGATATAAAAGCAGAGTTTCAGAAATATTGAATAGAAAACGCAAGTTAACGCTAAAAATGATTCGCAAACTACATGATGATCTTAAGATTCCATACGAATCTTTAATCGCGGATTACTAAAGCTCGTTCAGAGAAAGATTATTACTTAGGTGCAAAAAGCGTAGCGTAGTTGCAAGGTCAGCACGCTTATTTACGTAGTTATTGAAGTAATATTACGGTCGTTATATCGGGTAAAAATACACAGTTAGCAGCATCACAACGAGACCTAAAGAAAATCCGCCGGCCACTTGTTTAATATTATGTGCGTTGAGTACTAATCGTGATGTGCCTACTAAACCTGCGGCAATTATTGCTTGCAGAAAATAATGCGGATTTGTAGCATGATAAAGGTCGGAGAGGGCTAAAATCATTCCAATTACTCCTCCTAAAGCTGCAGCGTGGGCAGAAATTTTCCATTTTACCGAAATGAGGGCTATCAGGAATACAATGACAAATGCGCCAAAAATATACGAAGCGATGAAGCCCGGGGCATTCAATTTGTATAACGTGTAAAATGAGAAGAAATAAAAAATGGCCGTTACCAAAAATGGAACAAAGCGTTCCTGCGTTTCCGTCATTTCAAGCGACTTAATCACTTTCCGAAGCAGGAACAGCGACATCATGAGTACCGGGAGAACAAATGTACTCACAAAAACAATGAGGTATGTGGCATCCTGCCCTTCCTGCGGCATTAAACTCAGGTAGTGCGACGAATGAAAGATTATAAAAACCCCTAGTGTAGGCATCAATACAGGATGGAAAACAATGGAAACCGCTTTTGCAAATAATTTAATCATAGTTTTTATACTTCTTTCCTGAGCCGGGCCACCGGAATATCGAGTTGTTCGCGGTACTTGGCCACAGTACGGCGGGCTATCCTGTAGCCTTTTTCTTTGAGGATATTGGTTAGTTTTTCGTCGGTAAGGGGCTTCTTTTTGCTTTCGTTAACGATGCATTCCTGTAAGATATTTTTAATTTCCCGGGTCGAAACTTCTTCGCCATCTTCGGTTTGCATGCCTTCGGAGAAGAAAGACTTGAGCGGGAAAATACCGAAATCTGTTTGAATATATTTGCTGTTCGCCACCCGTGAAATGGTTGAAATATCAAGACCGGTTTCTTCTGCAATGTCTTTCAGAATCATCGGCTTAAGTTTACGTTCATCGCCATCCTGAAAATATTCTTCCTGGTATTCAAGTATGGCCGACATGGTGAGCAAAAGTGTGGCCTGCCGTTGTTGTATAGCATCGATAAACCAGCGTGCGGAGTCAAGCTTTTGTTTTACAAAAGCCAGGGCATCTTTGTCTTCGCGTGTCCGGTTTTTTTTGTTTTTTGCAAATCCTTTGAGCATTTCTGCGTAGGTCTGGCTCACATGCAATTCCGGCACATTGCGCGAGTTGAGCGAAAGCTCAAGTTTCCCGTTATTGTTATCGAGTATAAAATCTGGAATTATTGTATGCGCGTTGGCTACTGACGGGTCATTAAATACACCGCCCGGTTTGGGGTTGAGGTGTAAAATTTCGTCAAGCGCTTCTTTTAGCTGGTCGCGCGTTATGTTCAGGCGTTTGGTTATTTTGTCGTAATGTTTTTTTGTGAACTCTATAAAATGATGACGCAGGATTTTTTCTGCATGTTTAACCGATTCTTTTTCATAGTTTTTACGCTCGATTTGTAAGAGAAGGCATTCTTGTAAATCACGCGCACCAACACCGGGCGGATCGAGTTCCTGTACCTTTTTCAGCAATTTGTAAAGTTCATCTTCGTTTGTTCTTACACCCTGTGAGAAAGCCAAATCATCAACAATGCTTTTCAGGTTGCGGCGTAAATACCCGTCATCATCAATGTTCCCGATAATGTATTCCGCCAGCAGGCGTTTATCTTCATCGAGGCTTACTTTCAGGCTTAATTGGTTGCGCAGGAATTCGTGAAATGATGCTCCTTCTGAATACGGAATTTCCTTGTGCTCATCATCTTTTGAATAATTTGAAGCTTGTAGTTTGTAGTTTGGTATTTCGTCATCTTCAATATAATCATCTACTGAAAACTCATCGCTATCCGTTTCATCCTGGTATTCATCTTCTTGTTTATATTCATCTTCATAGTCTTCGCTGCCTTCTTCGAGGGCGGGATTTTCTTCGATCTCCTTTTTTACGCGTTGCTCAAGCTGCAAAGTAGGAACCTCCAGTAATTTGATCAATTGAATTTGCTGGGGCGATAATTTTTGCAATAATTTTTGCTGAAGGCTCTGCTTAAGCATATATTGATGTTTTTATGGTATAACGTGTTTTTTCGTAAATGGTTTTCTTAACTATCACTTTAAAGGTACTAAAATTCTGCGTTTCTGGGGAATCTTGGGAATGGAATTACGTCCCTGATGTTGGTCATTCCTGTAACGAATAACATTAAGCGCTCAAAACCAAGGCCAAAGCCTGCGTGTGGCACGGTGCCAAATTTTCGGGTATCGAGGAACCACCACATGGTTTCTTCCGGAATATCCATTTCTTTCATGCGGTTCATCAACTTATCGAAGTTTTCTTCGCGCTGCGATCCGCCAATAATTTCACCAATTTGCGGGAAAAGTACATCCATGGCTGCAACGGTTTTGCCATCATCGTTTTGTTTCATGTAAAATGCTTTGATGTCTCGAGGATAATCAGTGATGATGACGGGCTTTTTGTAGTGCTTTTCTACCAAAAAGCGCTCGTGCTCCGATTGCATGTCGGCTCCCCATTCGGTAATTACATAATCGAACTTTTTCTTTTTGTTCGGTTTTGAGTTCATGAGAACGTCGATAGCTTCGGTGTATGTAATGCGCTCAAAATTATTTTCAAGAATGAATTCAAGTTTTTCAATCAACGGCATGGAGCGCTCGTTTTGCGGCTTTTGTTTTTCCTCGTTGGCTTGTCGTTGCTGCAAAAATTCAAGATCATCGCGGCAGTTGTCGAGCGCGTACTTTACAACATATTTGAGCATGTCCTCAGCTAAATCCATATCATCGTTGATATCGGCAAAGGCGATTTCCGGCTCAATCATCCAAAATTCTGCCAGGTGGCGGCTGGTGTTGCTGTTTTCTGCCCTGAATGTGGGGCCGAAAGTGTATACCTGCGACATTGCCAATGCGGCGAGCTCCGCTTCCAGCTGACCTGAAACCGTTAGATTTGTGGGTTTCCCGAAGAAATCTTTGGAATAGTCGATGGTGCCATCTTCATTTTTAGGCGGGTTTTCCATGTTGAGCGTTGTAACCTGGAACATTTCGCCGGCACCTTCGGCATCGCTGCCTGTGATTATGGGCGAGTGAATGTTGTAGAATCCCCGATCGTTGAAAAATTTGTGGATGGCAAAAATCATACTGTGGCGTACACGTGTGATGGCGCCAAAAAGATTTGTGCGAAAGCGCAGGTGAGCGTTTTCACGCAAAAACTCTAATGAGTGTCTTTTAGGTTGAATTGGATAGGTATCCGGATCGGCTTCACCGAAAACTTTGATGTTGGTGGCCTTAATTTCATTTACCTGTCCTTTACCCTGAGACTCAACCAGTTCTCCAATAATTTTGAGAGCTGCTCCACTATGGATTTTATCCAGAATTTCACCGGGAATGGTTTCTGCATCGGCTACAATTTGCATGTTCTTAAGGCAAGAGCCGTCATTAAGGGCTATAAAAGATACGTTTTTGCTTCCACGAATGGTTTTTACCCATCCCATTACAGTTATTTCTTTTCCAAAATCTTTCGATTCAATTAAGGCGGAGATACGGATTCTGTTCATCTTATTTCAATTTTTTGTTTTCAATTTTTTTATGCTAACCAATCAACTCCCATTCAAAACCGTCTTTTTTATCTTTTACTGCAACGCCTACTTCTTTTAGTTGATCGCGAATTTTGTCGGCTGTTTCGTAGTCTTTACGGGCCTTCGCATCCATACGCAGATTAAGCAGCAGGTCTACAACTTCGCCAAACTTGTCATCCTGTGTGGTAAGTTCACCGGTGTCATTTTTCAATGCCAGCACATCGTACACAAACTCATTCATAAATTTGGTTAGTTTTTCAAGGTCGTTTGCCGAAATGGTTTGGTGGCCATCCTTTATGGTATTGATCCATTTAACGGCTTCAAACACATTTGCCAGGGCTATGGGCGTGTTCAGGTCGTCGTTCATGGCTGCCCACACATCGTCCATCATTTTTTGCACATCAATGGTTGATTCTTTTCCGGCTTTCAGGTTGGGCAGCAGCTCCATAGCTTTCATGAGGCGTTCAAGGCCTTTTTCGGCTGCCTGCAAGGCTTCATTGCTAAAATCGAGTGTGCTGCGGTAGTGAGCCTGTAAAATAAAGAACCGAACGGTCATTGGGCTGTAGGCTTGCTTGAGCAATTTGTGTTCGCCTGAAAACAGTTCGTTGAGCGTAATAAAATTGCCCAGCGATTTGCCCATTTTTTGTCCGTTAATGGTTATAAGGTTGTTGTGCATCCAGTAGTTGACGGATTCATTGCCGTAAGCACCAACACTTTGTGCTATTTCTGCTTCGTGATGTGGGAATTTCAAATCGGCTCCGCCACCATGAATGTCGAACTTTTGACCCAGATATTTTGTGCTCATGGCTGTACATTCCATGTGCCATCCGGGTACGCCGTCGCTCCAGGGCGATTCCCAGCGCATAATGTGGTTTTTGTCGGCTTTTTTCCAAAGTGCAAAATCTACAGAGGAGCGCTTTTCTTCCTGCCCGGCAAGTTCGCGTGTATTTTCCAGCATATCTTCGAGCTTACGGCCCGATAATTTTCCATACTCGTGGTCTTTGGCATATTTTTCTACATCGAAATAAACCGAACCCTCGGATTCGTAGCCATAGCCTTGTTCGAGTAATTTTTTTACCACATCGATTTGTTCAATAATGTGGCCGGTTGCACGCGGTTCAATGCTGGGCGGCAGCGTATTGAGCTGTTCCATGTTTTTGTGGTAGCTTATGGTGTAGTGTTGCACTACTTCCATGGGCTCAAGGCTTTCGAGCCGTGCTTTTTTCTCAATTTTATCTTCGCCTTCATCGGCATCATCAACCAAATGGCCTACATCTGTAACGTTACGCACATATCTTACTTTATAACCTAAATATTTCAGGTACCTGAAAATTAGATCAAACGTAATGGCCGGTCGTGCATGTCCAAGGTGTGCTTCGCCGTATACTGTTGGTCCGCAAACGTACATGCCTACATATCCGCGCGTTATGGGTTTAAAAACCTCTTTTTTTCTTGATAACGTGTTGTAAATTATAAGTTCATTCGACATAACTGCCTGATTAATTTATTCAAACAAGATCACAAAAATATAAAAGCTTACGGAATTAACTCGAAAAAACTTGTGGATTTTTCTTACCTCCGTTAGCTAAGGGGGTCTGTGCAATCCCTAAATCAGCAATGGAAATGGAAAACGATTCCGGTGCTGGCTGAGCGTAGAAGCTGGAATCGAATATTCCCTGTTTTTTAGCGTGTTATTTTATCGTACAAAACATGAAGAATTTTCTGAAATGTGGTGAACCGCACTATGGTAGTAAAAAATGGCATACCGCAATTATTGGAGTTTTCTTAAACGTACTAATTTGCTGTAGTGTCTACTTTTGTGTAATCGATAATTTCTACTACTTTGCTGTTTTCGAGTATTTTGGTCATGTATTTTTTTCCGTTTACATCGTAGAAATGCCATTTTCCATTGACCAACTCGCCTTTTTCGAAATACCCTCGCTGTATAAGATTACCATCGGGGCTTGTTTTTCGGTAGTTGCCGGTAAATATGAGTTTTTTAGATTTTTTTTGAACAAACTCGCCACCGGGTTTTTCTCCTTGTTCAAATGTTTTACTTTGTTCTTTTTGGTATTTTCCTTCGTTAAATACTTTTTCGTTTTTTACGGTTCCATCTTTGTAGTATTCTGTAACTACGCCTTTTTCTTTTCCTTTTTCCCACTGACCGTTAATCATTAAATCGCCGGTTTCATAGTAATAGTTTTGTTCTCCTGTGCGTTTTCCTTCGGCATCGAAAGAGAATTCGTAAGAGAGATTACCATTTTCGTGATAATATCTGTATTCTCCAATCCAATGCTTAATAAGCCATTCGCCTTCCTCTCTTATATGTCCGTTTTCGTAGTAAAATCGGGCAGGGCCAATTGGTTTTCCGTTTTTATAGGATATTTCATTTTTACGGTTGCCGTTTTCAAAGTATCTTATCCACAGTCCAATTCTTTTATTGTCTTTGAATTGGCCTTTCATGCGGATTTTTGTTTTTGCATCATCATAAAAATATATCCACTGGCCTTGTTTGCGGGTGTGCTTATCAACCTGGTTAATGGTATCACCTTTGTATATTTCATATACTTGTGCTGTGCTCTGTGCCGCAAAAAAGAGCATGGTTAGAAATACAATATGGAAAAAGGAAATTCGCATAAAACAAGTTGGTAACTGTAATTATTTTTCTATTTTCTTTTCAATTTCATTTAGTCTGCGCCACAATTCCGGTAAATTTCGATAAACAGCCATTGCTTTGCGTTCTTTCAGGTAATTAATGGCCGGAGAACCCAGCAGTGTTTGGTTTGGTTTTACGCTTCCGCTGACACCGGCCTGTGCCCCAATTTTCACATTGTCGCCAATATCAAGATGGCCTGCAAAACCTACCTGGCCGCCAAACATGCAGTCTTTGCCAATTTTTGTTGAGCCGCTAACACCTACTTGCGAAGCCATTACCGTGTGCTGGCCAACTTCTACATTGTGCGCAATTTGTATCAGGTTGTCGAGTTTTACACCTTCGCGAATAACTGTTGAGCCCATTGTAGCACGGTCAATACAGGTGTTGGCGCCAATTTCTACATAATCTTCGATTGTTACATTTCCTATTTGCGGTATTTTTTGATAGTTTTCGCCTTTTTTCGGTGCAAATCCAAATCCATCGGAACCGATTACTGCATTTGCATGTATGGTAACTTCTTTGCCCAGTTTGCAATCGTGGTAAATTTTTACGCCCGGGTAAATAATGCTGCCATCGCCTATTGTTACATTGTCGCCAATGTATGCCTGAGCATGAATTTGTACTTTATTCCCGATTTTAACGTTTTTTCCAATCACCGCGAATGTATCGATAAATACTTTTTCTCCAAGCTCTGCTGTTTCGTGAATTTTTGCCATATCATCAATGCCTTCGGGCACGGGTTTGGCTTGTTCGTACATGGAAAGCAGAGTAGCAAATGCCTGATATGCATCAGGTACTCGCACAAGCGTGGCTTTTACGGGTTTTTCTGCTTTAAAGTCTTCATTAACAATTACAATACTTGCATTTGTTGTGTAAATATATTCTGTATATTTTGGATTGGATAAAAAGCTTAATTTGCCTGTTTCGCCTTTTTCAATCGGGGCAACGTTATTGACGGCTACATCGCCATTTCCTTCAACTTTTCCTTGTAATGCTTCAGCAATTTGTGCAGCAGTGAACTCCATAGAATAAAATTTATAAGGGTTAATTCCATTTCAATAGAACAAAAGTAACAAATTTAGGTCAAATGCGCGGATGGCATAAAAAGTATTTTTTCACAGTGCGTGAAAGCATTTCATGGTCAAACATATCACTAGCATCAGTTAGGTCTACAGCCTCTCCATTTTTTTTCAATACCCTGATTCGGCCATTGTCAGGCTTATATGCATTATTTGTCAGCATATCAGATACAACAAAAAAGTTGGCTTCTGTGTTTGATACGCCCAGTTTTTTTTGCACAATTGCCTTTTTTGCGTTTATCTCGTCAACGGTAAAAGGTTCGTTTTGTAATTGAACGTGAAACAGACTTCTGCTAATATACATTTGAGAAAGATGACGTAGAACTGTGTCTTTGTGTTCCTGCCATATTTTTAGTGCAGAAACAATATCATCATCGTCGATTTTCGAAAAATTCTGCAAAAGTTCATCGTTTAACTCAAAATGATCGTTTTTCAGGAAAAAGATCAAAGCAGGTGGCCCCCAGAGTTCTTCGCCGCGCATGCAAAGTTCGCGCGCACGCTTCACAATATTTCTCAGAAGCATTTCCGATGAAACAACTGTTTTGTGCAAATAAACCTGCCAGTACATCAACCTGCGGGCTATCAGGAATTTTTCAACAGAATACAAGCCTTTTACGTCAACAACCAATTCATCATCAACTACATTTAGCATTTTAATTATTCTGTCTGTACTTATCACTCCCTCCGAAACGCCGGTGAAAAAACTATCGCGTTTCAGGTAATCGAGGCGGTCTGTGTCTAATTGCGAGCTAACAAGAGCGTGCAGAAATTTGTGTTGATATTCATTGGTAAAAACCTGAATAGCCAAATTGAGCCGTCCGGGATATTTCCTGTTAAAATAATGCATATAAGCCAGTGATAATTGTTCGTGCGAAATATTGGGAACAATTAAATCTTCCAGCGCATGCGAAAACGGGCCATGGCCAATGTCGTGTAGCAATATAGCCATTCTTACAGCTTCTGATTCTTTCCCGGTGATGCGAACATTTTTTTCTTTCAACACCGAAATGGCCGTGTTGGTTAAATGATAACTGCCCAGCGTGTGCAAAAACCGGGTGTGTGTTGCCCCGGGATACACCAGATAGCTCATGCCCAGTTGCCGGATTCGTCTTAATCGTTGAAAAAAAGGATGATGAATAATGTCGAATAAAAGTCCATCGGGAAAAGTTATAAAACCGTATACAGGATCGTTCAATATCTTTCTGGTTTGATTTTTGTTCATGCAATTTTGATTTAATTTGACGCAATAAAGTTAAAATCATTAATTTTCAGACAAATATTTTTTGTATATTTATTCATAAATTATATTTTTGCAGCGTAATACGGGAATAAGAATTTCTTGGGGGGCAATAGTCCCCTAATTTTTTATAATATGTTGAATAAAGATACAATCGAAAAAACGGTACAGGAAGCCATTAGTAGCACAGATACTTTTTTGGTCGAGGTGAAAACCACCCCGGACAATAAAATAACTGTGTATATTGACAGGAATGAGGGTATGCCGATAGATGAGTGCATGCGCGTTTCACGTTTTATTGAATCAAAATTTGATAGAGAAGAGGAAGATTTTGAGCTTCAGGTTTCATCGCCGGGCCTTACACAATCTTTTAAAGTGTTGGAACAGTACGAAAAAAACAAAGGCAAAGATGTAAGAATTGTCCTTGGCGACGGAACAACTTTAGAAGGCACAATAACCAGCGTTGCTGATTCTGTTGTAACTTTGGAGTGGACAGAAACGTTCAAAGAACCAGGGAAAAAGAAAAAACAAACAGAAAAAATAAAAAAGGAGATTGATATTAGTGATATTACATCAGCAAAACCAATCATTAGTTTTTAAAATATACAACCATGCAAAACGTAAACCTGATTGATACTTTTCTGGAATTCAAGGAACTCAAGAATATTGACCGCGCAACCATGATGCGCGTACTCGAAGATGTTTTTCGTAACGTACTACGCAAACATTACGGAGGCGACGAGCATTTCGATATCATTATAAACATTGATAAAGGTGACTTTGAGATTTGGAGAAACCGCGATGTGGTTGCCGATGAGGATTTTACCGATGAGTATACCGAAATTCCTTTATCAGAAGCCAAAAAAATTGATGAGGATTATGAAATTGGCGAGGAAGTTACCGATGAAGTCACTATTGAAGATTTTGGCCGCCGCGCCATATTATCTATCCGTCAGAACTTAACTTCACGTATTCTTGAGCTTGAAAAAGAGCATATTTTCGGAAAATACAAAGAGCGTATTGGTGAAATCATTTCCGGAGAAGTTTACCAGGTATGGAAACGTGAAATTCTTATTATTGATGATGAAGGCAATGAACTTATACTGCCAAAAGAGGAGCAAATACCCTCAGACTACTTCCGTAAAGGAGATAGTGTGAGAGCAGTGGTAATAAAAGTTGAATTTAAAAACAACAACCCCTTCATTATTCTGTCGCGCACCGCACCCGAATTTCTCGAGCGTTTGTTTGAACTCGAAGTTCCCGAAATTTTCGATGGTCTGATTACCATCAAAAAGATAGTACGTATGCCCGGCGAAAGAGCCAAAGTTGCAGTTGAATCTTACGATGACCGTATAGACCCGGTAGGAGCATGTGTTGGAATGAAAGGAGCACGTATCCATGGAATCGTCAGGGAGTTACGCAACGAGAATATTGATGTAATCAATTATACAAATAATTTGCAATTGTACATTACACGTGCATTGAGCCCGGCAAAAATTTCTACCATAAAAATTGACGAAGAAAACAATAAAGCTGATGTATACTTGTTGCCCGACCAGGTTTCACTTGCAATTGGCAAAAGCGGAAGCAATATTAAACTGGCCAGTCAGCTTACAGGCTATGAAATAGATGTATACCGCGAACTGTCAGAAGATGACGAAGATGTGGATCTCGACGAATTTTCAGATGAAATTGACGGATGGGTTATTGACATACTCAAAGGAATTGGTTGCGACACAGCAAAATCAGTACTGGAATTATCAAAAGAGGAATTATTATCACGAACTGACCTTGAAGAAGAGTCGGTAAACAATGTTTTAAGCATATTAAACTCTGAATTCGAATAATTTTACGCAATAATAGATTATTCATATTATATTCGCACAATTAAGATTAAATACCATATATGACACAAGGCAAAAAGTCGATACGTTTAAGTAAAGTTGCTAAGGAGCTGAATGTTGGAATTTCCACAATAGTAGATTTTCTGAACAAGAAGAAAATCGATATCCAGGCAAATCCCAACACCAAAATTGCTCCTGAAGTACACGACATGTTGATTGCTGAGTACAGCCAGGACGGTAAGTTTAAAAAAGAATCCGAAAAACTCAACCTGGGGTCTCACCGATCAAAACAAGAAGTGATTACGATCGATGAACAAGAAATTCCGGAAGAAGAGACAATGGACGATGATGATGCTGATGAGGTTATGATAAAAGACCTTAGCTCAGGTAAGTCTGAAACTAAACCCGAACCAAATACAACGGAGAAAAAAGACGAAAAAAAGCCGGAAGCTGAAACAAAAAAGTCAACAGAGGAAGAAAAAACAGAGAATAAAAAAACTCAGGAAAAAGAGGATGAAAAGAAAGCCGAAAGTCCGGTAAAAGTAGTAGGGAAAATCAACCTTAAAGATGTAAATAAACCCAAAACATCAAAGAGAAAACCTGAAAAAAAGGATACCCCGCAGAAACCGCCTAAAGAAGAAAAATCTGAAGCCCAACAGGCAAAACCTGAAAGAACAGCTCCTAAACCTGAAAAGGAAAAAGAAAAGCCGGAAAGTAAACAGGAAAAACCGGAAAGTAAACAGGAAAAGCCTCAAAGTCGGAAGGCAAAACCCCAGAAGCTCCAAAAGGCAGAAAATGCACCTAAGAAAAAGGAAGATGCCCCGAAACCAAAGCAGGAGTCTAAACCGCAGGAAAGTAAAAAGCCTGAAAAGGCAGAAGAGAATTTTATAGAATCCAAATACGAAAAATTGAGCGGGCCTACGGTTGTTGGTAAAATCGACCTGCCAAAAGATAAGCCAAAAACCAAAGATGACCCACGCAAAAAGAAAAAGCGCAGGAAACGTATACGCAAAGATAAGGTTGATGTAAATAAAGAGCGTACTGAAAATAAACAACGTCAGACCCAGCACGACAAAAAAGACCAGTCAAAGCGCAGAAAGAAAAAACGTCCTTCAAAACCAGAAGTAAACGATGAAGACGTTCAAAAACAAATTAAGGAGACTTTGTCGAGGCTCACAGCCAAAGGAAAAAGTAAAGGTTCCAAATATCGCAGGGATAAACGAGACGCCGTTCAGCGAAAACAAGAACAAAAAGAGCAAAAAGAGCAAAAGGAAAAGAATATCATCAAAGTTACAGAGTTCGTATCAGTTAACGAATTGGCCAATATGATGAGCGTACCTGCCACAGATGTAATTGCTACATGCATGAACCTGGGCTTGTTCGTGTCCATAAACCAGCGACTCGATGCCGAAACCATGTCGATGGTTGCTGATGAATTTGGTTATAAAGTTGAGTTTGTAAGTGCTGAAGTACTTGATGCCATTGAAACCGAAAAAGAAGATACGCCCGAGGAACTGGAGCCTCGTTCGCCAATTGTTACCGTTATGGGACACGTTGACCACGGTAAAACATCGCTGCTCGACTATGTGCGAAAAGCTAACGTAATTGCAGGTGAAGCCGGAGGAATTACACAGCACATCGGGGCTTACAATGTAAAACTCGATGACGGACGTCGAATTACTTTCCTGGATACGCCGGGTCACGAGGCATTTACTGCCATGCGTGCTCGTGGTGCTCAAATTACAGATGTAGCCATAATCATTATTGCTGCAGATGACAGCATCATGCCCCAAACAAAAGAAGCCATTAACCACGCTCAAGCTGCAGGCGTACCCATTGTATTTGCAATCAATAAAATTGATAAACCGGGAGCCAGCGCCGAAAAAATAAAAGAAGAACTCGCACAAATGAACCTGTTGGTTGAGGAGTGGGGAGGAAAATATCAATCTCAGGATATTTCAGCGAAAAATGGTGTGAATATCGAAGAATTGCTGGAAAAAGTACTCCTTGAAGCAGAACTACTGGACCTGAAAGCCAATCCAAATAAAAATGCCAGTGGAACAGTTATTGAAAGTTCCCTTGATCGTGGACGAGGCTATGTAGCTACAATTTTAGTTCAGGCAGGAACTTTGAATGTTGGCGATATTATTCTCGCCGGATCATATTACGGACACGTAAAAGCGATGTTCAATGAACGTGGTTCAAGAATTGAAAAAGCCAGTCCCGCCGTGCCTGTACAGATACTCGGATTAAATGGAGCCCCACAGGCCGGAGATAAATTTAATGTTCTGGAAAGCGATGCAGAAGCTAAAGATATTGCCAACAAACGCGAACAACTACAACGTGAACAAGGACTAAGAGCTCAGAAGCATATTACACTGGACGAGATCGGTCGCCGTATTGCCATTGGAAACTTCCAGGAACTTAACGTTATTGTGAAAGGCGATGTAGATGGCTCTATTGAAGCTCTCGCAGACTCCATGATCAAACTTTCCACAGAAGAAATACAGGTGAACGTTATACATAAAGGTGTCGGACAAATATCCGAATCAGATATTCTTCTGGCAGCAGCATCTAACGCAATTATTATTGGTTTCCAGGTCAGACCGTCTATTGCAGCACGCAAATTGGCCGAGAAAGAAGAAATCGATATCCGACTGTATTCTGTAATTTACGATGCAATAAACGAACTCAGGGATGCCATGGAAGGCATGCTCTCACCAGAAATTAAGGAAGAAATTCTGGGTACAGCCGAAGTGCTCAACGTATTTAAAATTACGAAAGTTGGAAAAGTAGCCGGTTGCCAGGTGCGCGAAGGGAAAATTTTCCGCAACTCCAAAGTGCGCCTGATACGCGAAGGAATTGTAGTGTACACCGGCGAGCTGGGATCACTCAAGCGCTTCAAAGACGATGTGAAGGAAGTTGCATCGGGGTATGAATGCGGACTTAATATTGAGAACTTTAATGATATCAAGGTCGGCGATATGGTTGAGTCCTTTAAAGAAGTACAAGTGAAAAAGAAACTATAAGAAATTATATAATTGAAAAATGGCAACTTAATCAGGTTGCCATTTTTTTTTGAAAACTTGTTCCCGGGAATAGACAGAGATTTCGGCAATTACACCGGGTGCCGATATTCACCTGAAAAATAGAAAAATGAAGATTAGTGCCATTTACTAAGATGGAGTATAAATAATGTAATACATTTGCACGGTCGTATTTATCATTTTTATCGGAATAATATGTTGAGATTTTTGAAAAAACCATATCCCTTTAGCGAAGATCTGAAAAGAAATGCTAAAGTCATCTTTTTTATCAGTGTTAGTGTATTGATTTTCCTGTTATTGTTTCAACCACTCGAAATTAGCGAATTGGGCGACAAAGAAAAGATTTATCTTGTCGTTGGCCTTGGTGCCATTACATTCTTATCGCTAAGTATAAATTTGTTAGTCTTGCCAAGTATTATCCCGCATATTTTTTTGCATCGCGAATGGACCATCTGGAAAGAAATTCTATGGAACCTTTGGTTGCTCTTTACCATTGCGTTTGGATATTTTCTTATGTACAAAACCCTGGGTATTTTGGAATTCAATTTTTCTATGATTATCAAGATGCTCTTATTTGCCATCATTCCCATTACATCTTTAATCGTGTTTAATCATAACCGACTGCTTTATCAACATTTAAAAACCGCCAATGATCTAAATGCCAAGTTGAAAAACAGTAAAATGGACGATGAAAAACTCGTGCATTTCGATTCAGAATACCAAAAAGATAAACTCAGCATCAAAGCAAGGTTACTTATTTTGATTCGTTCGGCCGATAATTACATAGAAATTTTTTGGAAAGACGGAGCAAAAGTGAAAAGCCAGCTTATCCGAAGCACTTTGCTCAAAGCTCAGGCGCTGCTGGCCGATTATAATTATTTTTTTAAGTGCCACAGATCTTATGTTGTAAATATCAATCATATCGACAGAGTCGAAGGAAACTCCCAGGGCTATAAATTATATTTCGATGAACTTGATTTTGAAGTGCCGGTGTCCAAAGCATCAATTAAAGAACTTAAAGATCGGATAAAATTTCTCTAATGTGCATTATTTTCACCCCTGCCATTCATAATTTCACCCCTAATAATTCCATTTAGCCCTATCTGTGTGCTGCGCATCACGATTTAAAAAAAATCCACTTTTCATGTTGTAAGTTTGCATCAGAACAAATACAACTAAAAAGATATGGAACCACTAAAAATCGGAAACCTTACAATCAAAAATCCCATTATTCAAGGCGGAATGGGTGTGGCCATTTCACTCTCAGGACTGGCTGCTGCTGTTGCAAACCAAGGCGGAATAGGAGTTATTTCTGCCGCAGGAATTGGTATGACTGAACCCGGATTTGAAAAAAACTTTCGTAAAGCTAACCAAACAGCACTACGTAAACATATAAGGCGCGTTCGCGAGCAATCGGATGGAGTTTTGGGCGTTAATTTAATGGTGGCCCTTTCAGATTATGACGAACTATTAAAAGTTGCCATCGACGAAGGCACCGATGTCGTTTTCATGGGCGCCGGATTGCCGTTGAAGTTACCTTCATTTGTGCTGGATACGGGTTTTGAAAACATTCATACCAAATTTATTCCTAAAGTTTCAGGTGCAAAAGCTGCCAGACTCATCTTTCAGTATTGGAGCACTAAATTTAATCATATTCCGGATGCTGTGGTAGTCGAAGGGCCAAAAGCCGGAGGACATTTGGGATTCAAAAAAGCTGAACTCACCGGTAAACATGCAGATATCAAAGATCTTGTCAAAGAAACTGTTGAGGTTGTGAAGGTATTTGAGCAGCAGTTTAACAAAAAAGTACCCGTAATTGCTGCCGGCGGCATATATACCGGTGAAGATATTCACAAAATAATGGAGGCCGGAGCATCTGGTGCAAAGCTGGGAACGCGTTTCGTAACTACCCACGAGTGCGATGCCGATATTAAATTTAAAGAGAGTTACCTAAAAAGCAGCGAAGAAGATATTACACTTATCGATAGTCCGGTTGGTTTACCAGGCCGGGTTATAGACAACAATTTTGTACACCGCATTAAAAACGGGGAAACCAAACCATTCAAATGCCCATGGAAATGCCTGAAATCTTGTAATTTTAAAGAAGTGCCTTATTGTATATCTGAAATTTTACACAATTCGGCACAAGGTAAAATGGACGAAGGTTTTGCTTTTGCCGGCACCAACGCATATCGGGCAACGAAAATACAATCGGTAAAAGAAATCTTTACGGAGTTAATTTCCGGTTATACAACAGCAGCTAAAAAAGCTGAAAAACGTAAAGCAGCAATAATTGACAACCTATATAAACTAGCGGTGTAGTAAAATCTTTTGCAAACCAACAATTTTTCTTAATATTAAAAAGATATTTTTCCTGCTGACACAAATAAAAATTTATTTATCCAACACAAACTGGATCCATTTGTCATGCAAAAGAGCATCGTGGGTGTATTCTGCGGGCATTTCGGTTGGGTAACCGTGTGGTTGCAGGACAAAATCGGGCTTTGTTCCGTAAATTTCGTTAATTGTACCGTCGGTATTAAACGCCATGTCTATTTCCATAGACAGCATTATATGGCTGTTAGGCAATTCAAAGAACCATGGAGCAAAAACCACAGCAGCGCCTCCAATGCTTTGTGCTCCAATAACTTTGGCAAACCCGGTTTCCTTAGAGAATTTAGCAAAGTCTTCTGTTGCAGAAAAGGAGTCGTGATCGATAAGAAGAAAAACTTCGCCGGTAAAATCGTATGGATTGCGGGGCTCGTACTTTTTTGTGCTTTGCAGGCAATAATAGTTTTTATCGTCAAGATAAAACGGCAATGTATTGTTTTCCCATTTGGCAAAATCTATTTTTCCCATTTTACCGAACTCTAACTCATTTTTATATTTATATCCGAACAGCTTGCGCTTAAATTTTAAATTATCGTAGATATTCTTTTTTACTATTGTGTATTGTTTGTGAATGATGGGCTCCTGTATAAAACGCTCAACAAAAGCTTTTTGCCAATAAGCCGGTGCGCCACCCAAATTATTTCTTAAGTCAATAATTATTTTTTCGTAAGGTTTAGCTGCCGCACAAAAAAAGCTATCTATTTTAACTAAATCCCTTTCTCGTTGTTTCCCCAGGGCAAATGCGCCTACTTTAACGTATGCAGCACTGTTGGGTAGATTAATGCACGTTACATTACTTTTCGGATAAGTTATGCTTGCCGGGCTCCGAAAGCCTTTTTCGACTGGTAGTTTGATCAATTCTGATAATCCGGCAGCCGTTTCCAGTTCAACTTCCCAGCTTTTTTTAAGCGTATCCTGCACAGCAAGAAAAGGACTATGATGGCAATATACTTTTTGGTTGCCTGCATCAAATCGCAGCCAAATTTTGTTGAACAGCGTTTTGATGTAGTTATCTATCGGTACGCCATCAACTTTTGTGATAATAGAACCCGGAAGAATGAGTTTTTTGCCCGATTTAAATGTATCGGTTACAACATATTTACCGTTGCTGTATTTTGTTTGCAAGTTTGCATGAGAATATGCAAGATGTTTCTCGAGCAGTTTCCACCAATATTTGCGCAAGTAAAAACCCTTTTTACTCACACCATAAATGACCGATTGCTGCATCATTTCCCACTCGTTCAAAGGTGAGGGGCCGATAATATCGCAATGTGCCGTGCCGTGTTCCAGATGTTGCACCATTTCGCCAATTACTTTAACAAACTCCCGGTTATTTTGCGATTTTTTAACTTTTTCCAGATATGTTTGTTCCATATCGTGAAAATCGGGTAGATTTTTTTCTTTTGCAATGGCTTCGGTAAATGGATATGCTTCTTTTGCCAGCTCCAGTAGATGGTTGAAGTCTTCTATTTTTTCTTCTGTGGTTAATCTGTGCATGCGGGCATTATCTTCAAAAACGAGCAGGTCGTGTTTGGTAGAAATGTAGATAAGCAAAGCAAGAAGGATGAATATAGCACTTGAAATGATGATAGGTTTAGTTTTCATCTGTGTATAATTTTGATTCATACTATTTTGCTGAAATATAAAAAAAAAAGCCGGATTGCGCCGGCTTTTTCTTTAGTTTAGGCTTATTGTGCTTTAAAGTTGAAGTTGATTTTTATTCGGTAAGTTTTACCGAAAAGGTCAGGGTTTTCAACTGAAATTACTTCCATTTGTTTTTTGATGTATTTAGCAAATTCTTTCTTGCCCTGTACATCTTTCACTTCAATCCAACCTTGCTCATCTACGTGGAAAGTTGTCCATACGTAAGCAGATTCGCTGCGATTGGCAAGTTCTTCGGGAAATTGTACCAGTTGTTCAATGGCCTGGTAAAGTTCATCATCGGAGTTGGCTGTTGCTGCAATTGCGGGGAAAGCAAAGTTTGCAGTTGTGTTGAACATCAGTGCGATGAAAAGTGCTGTGGTTAAAATTTTAAAGTTTTTCATGGGTTTGGGTTTTAAGGGTTAATTTTTAATTTCTATTACACAATTTGCTAAATGCGTGCCAAAACTCCTAATATGTTGGTAAACAGTACATTAACATCAGATTAACGATTCGTTTTTGTTCGTTTCCGTACACCAATATTTGCAATTGATACACTTTGACTGAATATTAAAAACAACAGGACATTCTTCACCTTTTTTTTCGACAACATCACATCATAATTTTCTTTGGATACGAGTAATTTTCCCTGGATTTTGCCATTGTGACTAATGGTAGCTATGGTTTTTGAATTGGATTTTAGGGATTCAGTAAAAATAACTGTTAACTGTTGGTAATTTGTGAGTTTCAGTGTACTTTTGTAAACTTTAGCCAAATAGTGCCCGGATGAGATGAGCACGAGGTAATTTGAATTTTTATCTTCAATCTTTATGAAGCCCAGAGAAGAAAAATCATCAAAGAGACGTTTACGCACATCATACTTTACTACAGTGGTATCCATCACTTTGGTTTTGTTTATGTTGGGCATTATGGGCTTGCTGTTGCTCAATGCAAAAAACCTGTCTGATTACGTTCGCGAGAACATAGGTTTCAGCATTATTTTAAAAGATGAAGTCAAAGAACCGGATGTACTGCGGTTGCAAAAAATTATTGAAGCCAAAGACTTTGTCAAATCAACAAGCCATATAAGTAAAGAGCAGGCAGCAAAGGAGTTGCAACAGGATTTGGGCGAGAATTTTATCGACTTCATCGGGTACAACCCCTTACCTGTTTCCATAGATGTGAAACTCATTGCCAATTATGCCAATAACGATAGCATACGACTCATTGAGAGGCATCTCATGGAGTTTCCACAGATTAAGGAGGTTTGGTATCAGAAATCGCTGGTGCATTTGATGAACGAAAATATTCGCAAAATCAGTTTGATTTTGCTTGGTTTTGCTGCCCTTTTGTTGTTTATCTCTATAGTATTGATTAACAATACTATTCGCCTTTCGGTTTATTCTAAGCGATTTATTATTAATACAATGCGCCTGGTTGGGGCTACCCGTTTTTTTATTCGGGGACCGTTTTTACGCACAAGTTTTATTCATGGTGTCGTAAGCGGATTGTTTGCCAATGCCATGTTGTTTTCAGTTATTTATTTTGTGCAAAATGAATTTCCTGAAATCAGGTTCTTTACAGATTTAAAAGTAATGGGTATTCTCACAGGTGGAATTATCGTAATTGGCATACTGATTTCGTTTTTTTCTACATTCTTTGCAGTAAACAAGTACTTACGCATAAGTACAGATAAATTATATTTTTAAAAACTATTATTATGGCCGAGAAAAAATCCAATAAGTTATCATTTGCAATTCCAAAAGAGAGCTACAAACATTTGGCCATTGGTTTTGGAGTTGTTATTATCGGTTTTTTGTTAATGATGGGCGGAGGATCAGAAGATCCAACAGAGTTTAGCCGCGATATTTTTTCTTTTCGTCGCATCACGCTGGCTCCAATACTGGTGCTTGCCGGCTTTATTTACATCCTTTATGGTATTATGCGAAAGCCAAAAAATATTACGGACGAAGAGAATAATTAGCGCCGATGGATTGGTTAGAAGCATTTATCCTTGGTATAATTCAAGGGTTAACAGAATTTTTGCCCGTAAGTAGTAGTGGTCATTTAGAAATTGCCAAGGCCCTTTTTGGAAATTCACAGGTGCCCGAAGAGAGTATGCTCTTGACAGTAGTGTTGCATGCAGCTACCGCTCTCAGTACTATCGTGGTTTTTTGGAAAGATATTGTGGAGATTCTAACGGGTATCCTAAAATGGAAATGGAACGATGAAATGAAGTTTGCATTCAAAATCGCTGTTTCCATGATTCCGGCCGGATTGGTTGGCGTACTGTTGGAACCTGAAATTGAAAAGCTTTTTGGCGGTCAGGTGCTTTTAGTAGGTTTTATGCTACTGGTAACCGGTGTTTTACTATTTGTTGCCGATAAAGCTAAAACTACAAACAAAGGTGTTGGATTTTGGAATGCATTTGTTGTTGGAATTGCCCAGGCTATAGCCATATTGCCAGGTATTTCCCGCTCCGGAGCAACCATTTCCACCAGTGTTTTGTTGAAAGTAGACCGGGCCAAGGCAGCCAGATTTTCCTTTTTAATGGTTGTGCCCCTGATTTTGGGTAAAATGTTGCTCGATATTATGTCCGGAGGACTTGCCCAGTCATCAATAGGAGCAATTCCTTTGACCGTTGGGTTTCTGGCTGCATTTGTTTCAGGAGCGGCTGCCTGCGTATGGATGATACGATTAGTAAAAAAAGCTCAGTTAAAATATTTTGCATACTATTGTTTTATAATTGGCTTGTTGGCCATCGGGTTAGGGTAAATTTATGGAGAAAAATGATGTTGTAGAGGCATATCAGCATGGCAAAGTAGTTCTTATAAACAAACCATTGAACTGGACCTCATTTGATGTGGTCAATAAGGTTCGGTGGCATTTGACACGAGCACTCGGACTAAAAAAAATAAAAGTAGGTCATGCCGGAACACTCGATCCACTGGCCGATGGTTTATTGGTGCTGTGTACCGGAAAGGCAACAAAAACAATTGAGGCAATTCAAAATGCAACCAAAGAATACTTAGCTGAGGTAACACTTGGTGCAACAACTCCTTCGTTTGATATGGAGACTGAAATTGATCGGGAATTTGAAACCCATCACATAAATAAATCTCTTTTAGAGAAGACTTTGGAATCCTTTTTGGGAGAACAAGAACAGATGCCACCCATTTATTCAGCAAAAAAAGTTAATGGAAAACCCGCGTATGAATATGCGCGCGCACAGAAAGATGTAACATTGAAAACCAGGAAAGTAACATTTTATGAAATTGAATTAACGAAATTTGAACCAAAAAAGGCAGTTATACGTATTAAATGCAGCAAAGGAACATATATCAGGTCTTTTGCACATGATTTAGGTAAAAAGCTGCAAAGTGGTGCTTATTTAAGTGGCCTGACACGCACTGCCATTGGTAAATTTTATTTGACCGATGCCTGGAACCTTGATCAATATATAGAAAGAATAGATAAATTATCAAATAATTAAAAATTGGCGAATTATGAAGTTGTCCCAATTTAACTACAACCTACCGGAAGAACTTATTGCACTAAACCCGGCACAAAACCGCGACGAATCGAGGTTGTTGGTTGTGCACCGCGATACCGGAAAATTTGAACACAAAGAATTTAAAGATGTACTTTCTTACTTTAAGGAAGATGATGTAATGGTGTTCAATAATACCAAAGTATTCCCGGCCAGGCTTTACGGAAACAAAGAAAAGACGGGTGCAAAAATCGAAGTGTTTTTGCTTAGGGAGCTCAATCGGGAGCAACGATTGTGGGATGTGTTAGTCGACCCGGCCCGTAAAATAAGAATAGGGAATAAACTCTATTTTGGCGAAGATAACTCGCTAGTTGCCGAAGTAATCGACAATACAACATCGCGTGGGCGAACCTTGAGATTCCTGTTTGACGGGCCTTATGAAGATTTCAAGAAAACGCTCTATGCACACGGAGAAACCCCATTGCCCAAGTTTATTAAGCGTGAAGTGAAAGACGAAGACCGCGACCGATACCAAACCATTTACGCTAAACACGAAGGCGCTGTTGCTGCACCTACAGCCGGTATGCATTTTAGCCGTGAATTGATGAAAAGGCTCGAAATACTTGGCGTTAAATTTGGTTTTATTACTTTACATGTCGGACTTGGAAATTTCCGTACTGTTGAAGTTGAAGATCTTACAAAACATAAGATGGATTCTGAGCAGATTATCATTAGCGATGATGCTACAGAAGTGATTAACAGTGCACGCGAGAACAGGCGCAATGTATGTGCCGTAGGAACAACCGTTATGCGCACCCTGGAAAGCTCTGTTTCAACCAACGGAATGGTTAAACCTTTTGACGGATGGACAAACAAATTTATTTTTCCACCTTATGAATTCAGTGTAGCAGACAGCATGATCTCAAACTTCCACCTGCCCTTATCAACTTTGCTTATGATGACAAGTGCATTTGGCGGTTACGATTTGGTCATGGAAGCATATCAAACTGCCATAAAAGAAAAATATAAGTTTGGTACTTATGGCGATGCCATGTTAATAATATAGAAAAAAAGATGAACGATATGAGAAAGCTTCGGGATGCCGGGGCTTTTTTTTGATTTCATTGATGATGATTTTAACCCGGAATCTAAAGCCTTCGCCTCCATTGGAAGCCCGGAACCCTGAAACTTTTTATAACTTTGTGTTATGAGAAAAGTGGTCTGCATATTGGTTTTTTCGTTTCTAACCCTGGTTGGGCAAGTTTCGGCAGGTCAGCATTTGTTTGACAGTACCCTGTTTGCACAAAAACTCGACTCCCTGAAAAATGAATTTTCCGAAATTGCTTACCAGGGAAAATGGCAAACAAGTTTTTATGCAGCATTAAGTCACTACCCTGAATTTAAACAAACCATCATTATTTTCAAATCGCGCAACATTAGTACCACCATGCAATGCCGGCCAAAAGTGTTTTCTGTTTTTCGAAAATCTGAAAAACGAAAATTTCTCATGCTGTTTAATCATAACCAGGGACGGTCGCGGGGAGTAGAGCTTGGTGAGCTCAGTTTTAATGCGCGGGTAGGGCTTTTTGCCCACGAGTTGGCCCATGTTTTGGACTATTTGCAATTGAGTACAATGCAATTTGCCGGGCTCGGATTTCAATATATGAACAAACGGGGAAAACGACGCCTCGAACACAAAATCGACCGTATTGTTATTTGGAAAGGTATGGGTTATCAGATTTTAAAATATGCTACTGAAACACTAAAAAATCAGTCGATTACAGAGGATTATCGTAAACGTAGAAAAACTATCTACCTTCAACCTTCAGAATTAAAGGAGCTTATTTCAATTGTTGAAAACAAATCCCGAAATGTTAAAAGATAGTGGATGAATATCTGATTTTCTCAGAACAATTCGGGGTATTTTTGTTTTAAATTTTCAGCAATATGTTTTAAGATATGTCAAAATTTACCCACTTACACGTTCATACGCAATACTCTATCCTCGATGGAGCATCAAAAATTAACGAACTTATAGAGCGCGCCAAAGAAGACGGTATGCCGGCCGTGGCCATCACCGACCATGGCAATATGTTTGGGGTCAAAGACTTTTGGGACCAGGCCACCAGCGCAGAAATCAAACCCATTATTGGTATTGAAACTTATGTGGCAGCAAACGGCCGCCATGTAAAAGAAAAAGGAAAAGGCAACCGGGGCTATCATCTTATTTTGTTGGCCAAAAACCGTACAGGGTACAAAAACCTAATGAAACTCAGCTCAATTGGTTTTACCGAAGGCTTTTACCACAACGCTCGCATCGATCACGAATTGCTGGAAAAATATCACGAAGGAATTATTGCCAGCTCAGCCTGTTTAGGCGGCGAAATACCACAATATATACTTACCGGCCAATTAGATAAAGCCTACGACCGTGCCCGTTGGTTTAAGAATCTTTTTGGTGACGATTTTTATCTCGAGCTAATGCGCCATCCGGCTGCAGCTCCACAGCAACGCGAAGATATTTTTGAACGACAGGAATTGGTAAATGCCGAGCTCATAAAAATGTCGAAAGAGTTGGATATTAAGCTCATTGCCACAAACGATGTGCATTTTACCAAAGCGGAAGATGCCGAAGCACACGATCGCTTAATTTGCCTTGTTACCAATACACCAATAAACGATCCTAAGCGGATGAGGTACACCAAAGAAGAGTATTTCAAAACTACCGAAGAAATGCAGGAACTCTTCAGCGATGTGCCGGAAGCCATCACCAATACGCAGGAAATAGTTGACAAAATTGAGCTGCTCAATCTCAATAGTAAAGCCATTATGCCCGATTTTCCGTTGCCTGAAGGGTTCGAAAATGAAGATGTTTACCTGCGTCATCTTTCATACGAAGGAGCGAAAGAACGTTGGGGTGAAGACTTATCCGAAAGCTTGCGAGAACGCCTCGATTTTGAACTGGAAACCATCAAAACCATGGGGTTTCCGGGGTATTTCCTTATTGTTTGGGACTTTATTAAAGCTGCCCGCGAACTGGGTGTGATTGTTGGCCCGGGCAGGGGATCAGCTGCCGGCTCAGCAGTGGCGTATTGCCTGAAAATTACCAATATCGATCCCGTAAAATACGACCTGCTTTTCGAACGGTTCCTCAATCCCGACCGTATCTCCATGCCCGATATCGATATCGACTTTGATGATGACGGGCGACAGGAAATACTCGATTGGGTTGTCAATAAATATGGCGCAGATAAAGTGGCACATATTATTACCTTCGGCACCATGGCCACCAAATCATCGATTCGCGATGTGGCTCGTGTGCAGGAATTTCCGCTGAAACGAGCCGACGAAATTGCCAAACTTGTGCCCGAAGCGCCCAAAATGAATTTTAAAAAAGCCTACAAAGAAGTTCCGGAACTTAGAAAAATTAGTCAGTATGGCGAACCCGACGAAAAGGCTGTATTGAACTATGCCGAAAAACTCGAAGGTTCTGTGCGCCAGGTTGGTGTTCATGCATGCGGCATCATCATTTCAAAAGACAGCCTGACCGAATATATTCCCGTGTGCAAAACCAAGGATGCCAAGCTGATGGTAACACAATATGATGGAAATTACGTGGAGCCCGTTGGCATGCTTAAAATGGATTTTCTCGGCCTCAAAACCCTGTCAATTATTAAAGAAACACTTGAATACATAAAAGACTCCAAAGGGTTTGCCCCCGATATTGACAAAGTGCAACTCACCGACGAAAAAACTTTTGAACTATATGCCCGCGGCGAAACCACAGCACTTTTCCAGTTTGAATCGCCCGGTATGAAAAAACACCTCCGGGCACTCAAACCCGACCGTTTCGAAGACCTTGTAGCCATGAACGCACTTTACCGGCCGGGACCAATGCAGTACATACCTTCGTTCATCAAGCGTAAATATGGCGAAGAAAAAATTGAATACGACCATCCGTTAATGAAGGAATACCTGGAAGAGACTTACGGAATTACTGTGTTTCAGGAGCAGGTGATGTTACTTTCTCGTAAATTGGCGAATTTTACACGCGGACAATCAGACAGCTTGCGGAAAGCCATGGGAAAAAAGAAAAAGAAACTCATGGCCGAGCTAAAAGTGAAATTCCACGAGGGCGCACTTGCCAATGAGGAATTTATGAAAGGCTGCAAAGAAATCAGTAAAAAACCAGAAGATGTGATAGAAAAAATCTGGAAAGATTGGGAAGCATTTGCAGAATACGCTTTTAATAAGTCACACTCAGTTTGCTATGCTTACGTATCGTACCAAACAGCCTACCTCAAAGCCCATTATCCATCGCATTTTATGGCCGCTGTGCTCACGCGCAACCTGTCAGATATCAAAAAAGTAACCACATTCCTCGATGAAACCCGTCACATGGGCATTGAAGTACTCGGGCCCGATGTGAACGAGAGTATCTACAAATTCCGCGTAACGCCGCAAGGCAATTTACGTTTCGGACTTGGCGCAGTAAAAACGGTTGGAGGCAACGTGGTGAACCATATTATTGAAGTTCGTGAGGAAAAAGGCAAGTTCGAAGATATTTACGATTTTGTCGAAAAAGTCGATATGCACATCGTAAACAAGAAAAATATGGAAGGACTGGCCTATGCCGGGGCTTTCGATTGTTTTAACATTGAACGGCACAACTTTTTTGCTGAAGATGAAAAAGGCACAACATTTATAGAAAATATTATAAAGTACGGGAATCGCGTAAAAGAGGAAAGTGCCAGTGCCCAGCAATCACTTTTTGGTGCTTCAGAAGAAGGGTTTGAAGTAGCAAAACCGGCAATTGTAAAGGGTGAACCATGGACGCGTATGTTTCGCATGAACGTAGAAAAGGAGTATGTTGGTATTTATCTCTCTGAGCATCCGCTGGATGATTATAAACTGGAACTGGAGCATTTTTGTACAGCAAAAACCATTGATCTACAGCAGGATTTGGATTCCCTCAAAAATAAAGACATTACAGTAGGCGGAATGGTTACCGAGGTGAAACACCTCACTACAAAAAATGGTAAGCCCTGGGGCCGATTAACCGTAGAAGATTTCAGTGGTTCGCATAGCTTTGCTTTTTTTGGCCGCGATTACATGAACTTTAAACCTTACATGGAAAAAGACTGGTACCTCATAATTAAAGGGCGCGTAGAAGAAAAAGGATGGGGCGACGACAAAGATAAGCTCGAATTTAAAGTGAAAGAAATTGGCAATTTAGCCGATGTTCGCGAAGAAAAAATTAAAGGACTAAAGATAAAAGTGCCCATTGATTCACTCACCGAAGATTTGGTGACAGAAATGCATGACATTATGGAGCAGGGCAAAGGCAAAGCTGTATTGCAGTTTTTGATAAACGATCCTGAAAAAGATATTGTAATACCCATGTTCTCCAGAACATTGACAGTGGAAATATCTCAGGAACTGATCAATTTTCTTGATCGGTTCCCAGAGCTGGAATATAGTTTTAATTAATGGCAAAAAAATTGCTAAATTTATATCCAAAAAATTAAATACTTATTATTATGGCACTTGAATTAACCGAATCAAACTTTGAAGAAAAAGTAATAAAATCAGATGTCCCCGTGGTGGTAGACCTATGGGCAGAATGGTGTGGGCCTTGCAAAATGCTTACACCCATCATGGAAGAAATGTCAACAGAGTACGAAGGCAAAGCCCTTATTGGCAAAGTTGATGTAGACAATAACCCCGGCATTGCTGCAAAATACGGAGTGCGCAATATTCCCACAGTACTGTTTTTTAAAGGCGGTGAAGTTGTGGATAAACAAGTTGGCGCTGTTCCTAAAGACAAACTGACAGAAAAGCTTGACTCGTTATTGTAGAGACTGTCTATAAACTAAAGAGTCTGAGCTATAAAGTTCGATAACGAGGCTTGCTTTGAATGAGTATCAGGAGTCCCGAAAATCGGGATGACTGATGCGAATGAAAAGTATAACGAAGTTAGCGGACTTTATAGACGGACTCTATTGTAGAATGGAACATGCTTATGGTGGGTAAAGAATTAGTTTATTTTTAACCTTGTATAGATAGCAAAGCACAAAATTTCTGCGAACTCTTATTCTATTACATACCTTAAGCACGAAATTAAATCTTAAAAATATTTTAACAGGCTGTTCACCATAATGAACAGCCTTTTTTCGTTACTTTGCAAATAGAAACCCAATTTGTTCTATGTCAGAAAAAATAACAGTAAAAAAAATACAGGAAGTACGGCACCTCAACAGCCTCGATTTTTTCGCACGGCAAATAGTAGAAGGCTTTATTACAGGGTTGCACCGTAGTCCGTTTCATGGGTTTTCCGTTGAGTTTGCCGAGCACAGGGCATACAATCAGGGAGAATCTGTGCGTTTTGTTGATTGGAAGTTGTACGGACGTACCGGTAAACTTTACGTTAAGCGTTTCGAAGAAGAAACCAACCTTCGCTGTCAGGTTGTGGTAGATGCCTCATCGTCTATGTTTTTCCCCACAGACAAACCCGTAAATAAAATACAATTCAGTGCCTATGCGGCAGCAGCATTGATTCATTTGCTCAACCGACAGCGCGATGCAGCCGGTCTGTCGTTGTTCGATGAAAAACTTCAATTCCACACCAAAGCAAGGCTCGCCAAAAGCCACATACAAACACTCTACGCACGTCTCGATGAATTACTGAACATAAAATATAGCCCGAAACATCAACATAACACACAAATATCCGATGTGCTTCATCAAATTGCAGAAGCTGTTCATAAGCGATCCCTTGTGGTAATTTTTTCTGATATGTTTGAACACCACGACACCTCAAAACTGTTTAATGCCATTGAACATTTGCGTTACAATAAGCACGAAGTTATTCTGTTTCATGTGTACGACCGTGAATTTGAGGAATCGCTCATGTTAGAAGACCGGCCCCACCGGCTTATTGATATGGAAAATGGCAGCGAGTTAAAACTCAGGCCACAGGAAGTGCGTACAGAGTACAAAAAACACATGAAAGCATTTTACAGCAGCATAAAAAATAAATGTTTACAATATAAAGTTGATTTTGTAGAAGCGGACATCAACGACCCGTTTGATCAGGTATTAACTTCATTTTTTGCCCGCAGAAGCCGCTTATTTTAAGCTATGCAGATAAAATTTCTGATTATAAGTATTTTGTTTGTTTTGAGCAACATTAACATGCTGGCTCAAGCCGATACAACTGCTTTACCCGGCAATAAACCCAAGATTGGCCTGGTGTTAAGCGGAGGAGGCGCCAAAGGCATGGCTCATGTTGGTGTTTTAAAGGTAATAGAAGAAATAGGCATCCGTCCCGATTACATCACAGGAACCTCAATGGGCAGTATAGTTGGGGGTTTATTTGCAATTGGATATTCAGCCAGTGAAATAGAACAAATTCTTTTGTCTCAGAATTGGAACGACTTAATGTCAAACGACATTAAACTCTCTGATATCAGTATAAACGAGAAAGACCAGCATGGGCAATATATTGTGCAGTTCCCCATTCAGGGAACAGAAATATCGCTGCCAAGAGGACTTAATTTTGGCCAAAAAATAATGAGACTGCTCAATTATTACACTTTACCCGCCCACAATATCCATAATTTCGATTCTTTACCTATCCCTTTCAAGTGCATCGGGGCCGATATCACAAATGCCGATATTCTGGTGCTCGACACCGGAAGCCTGGCTATTGCCATGCGCGCAAGCATGTCTATACCAACCGTTTTTACTCCTGTTTTGTGGGGAGACCGGCTACTAGTCGATGGCGGAATGAGCCGTAACTTTCCCGTTCAGGAAGCCAAAGAAATGGGAGCCGATATCATTATCGGATCATATACCGGCGGAATGCTTAAAGATAAAGATCAAATCAATTCTATGCTTGATATTATGGGTCAGGCAGCATTTTTTATGGGCATAATTGACGCACAGGTACAGAAAAAAATGGTCGATGTATATATTGAACCCAACCTCAGCGTGTTCTCTCCGGCTGATTTTACAAAAGTCGATACCATCATCCATTGTGGAGAAAATGCTGCACGGTTAGCTTATTTTCAGCTTGACTCTATAGCCAATCTGGTTGGTAAAGATCAAAGCAGCCATGAAATTGAAAAACTGCACATGCCCGACAGCCTTGTTGTGCAAAAAGTTGTGACACGGGGAATTGATAAAAAATTCGAAGAATTTGTAATAGCCCGGATGGGAATTTTCCCCAATAAAAAATTCCATGTCGATGAACTTGAAATGGGTATAACCCGGGTATACGGAAGTCGGTATTTTTATCGTGCCCATTATGGATTCGAAAGAGACCGCGATGGAAATAAGGTACTTGTAATTTATGGTGAAATGAAACCCATAGGCTTTTTAGGAGCCAGTGTGCATTACGATTCCGAAAAGCGTGCAGCATTGTTGCTGAATGCAACCTTTAGAGATTTGCTAATTCCGGCAACACGTTTAAGCCTTACAGCCAATATTTCTGAGAATCCGGGGTTTCAGATAGACTACTACAAATATTTTGGTAACCGCAGACAATATGTGGCCGGTATGCATTTTAATAATGATGCATTTGATGTTCCCGTTTATTTAATGGGCAGCCTTAACCGCTTGTACAAGTTTAATTACATATCGTACGGTATTTTTGGCCGGTATGCATTGGACAATGATACTCGTACAAGCCTTGGCGGTCTTGTTGAGCGCACATCCATTAAACCGAAAGTTCATAATACAGTCGATTTTGAAAAATGGACAGTGAAAAACTATCAGGTTTTTGCATCATTTGAAATAAATAATGCCGATGCACGATATTTTCCGAATAAAGGACTTGATCTGGAAATTAAGTATGAGTACAATTTTGATTTGAAATACGATATAACTCTTCAAGACACAATATCGAATTTTGATAATAGTAAAATGTTCAATGAAACATTCGGTAGCCTTAAGGTTCATGTTGACTATTACAAACCTATATGGAAAAAGCTTCATGCACATATTTACAGTCATAACGGACTGACTTTCGGGGAGAATTTTACACTGGTAAAAGAATATAAAGCCGGTGGTATTTTTACAGCTTATTCTTACCTGATTCCTTTTGAGGGTTTTAATGAGCTGGAGTATAGTGCTTTGCAGCTAATCTCCGGAGGAGGCGGCCTGCGATACGAAATTTTTCCCGAAGTATTTATTGAACCCAAAGCCAATGTGATGATTTCTGCGAATTATATCGCAGATTTCTTTAAGCCGTTACTCAAAGAAAAGTTAATTCTTGGCTACGGTTTACAAATTGGTTACTCATCACTTATTGGGCCGGTAATTATTAATGTGTCATCTAATACATACAACAAAAAAGTACGCACTTTTTTCAATATAGGATACCGGTTTCGTTTTTAAACACTTTATTTTTACCAAAAGCTTCTGACTTTTGGGGTTGGAGGCTGATGAATAGGAACCGTTGATGCTAAGTCATTAAGCCAATAATATCGCAATATTACAATTATTCTTTAATCCGCCGGAATATTGATACGCCAGCGATCGGAGATAGCGGAAACCATCATTTTAGCCTAATTAACAAATACCAAAAATATTTTTTCAAAAAAGACAATTATATGCTTTTCTGTGCTAAATTTACCACATTATACTTTTTTCATTTTATGTAAAAATGTTACTGATCATTGACAACCAAAGTGCTTTTATAAAAAAGTACAAAAGGCAATATCTTGCAGAGCAGGATTTTGACTATGTTTTTTTCGACCACAATCAACCCATAACGTTGTCGAGCAAGACAAAAATAAAAGGGATAATTCTTTCCGGCGGAAAAGGAAATCCCTATGAACCACTCAACCTCACTTCCAATTTTGTGGCCATGATGAATTTCAATGTGCCGATACTGGGCTTTTGCCTGGGGCACGAAATTATTGCTGTTGCCTACCGGGGACGCATTAAAAAACTGGCAGAATACCACGGGAAGAAGGAAATTATAACGATTACCAAACCCGAGGACCCCATTTTTGAAGGTTTAGGTAAAACAGAAGTGTCGCTTGTTAAACGACATGCATACTATGTTGCAGAAATGCCCGAATCTTTCGAAAGTCTGGCCACTTCCGATACGTGTTCAACGGAAATCATTAAACACAAAACCAAACCTATTTACGGTTTTCAGTCGCACCCCGAAGTATCCGGTCCCGATGGAATGCTCATCGTTCGAAATTTTCTCAAAATTTGTAAAATTGTTGAATAGGACCCATAATGAAAGTTGCCATAATTTATAACAAAGATATCGAAGGTGTTATCAACACTTTTGGTATGCAAAGCAAAGAGTTTTATAACGAGCAAACCGTTAAGCGCGTAGCGCAAAGTCTTGAAAAAGCCGGACACAATGTAACGGTGCTCGATGGTAATAAGCGTATTATAGAACGGTTAGAGAATTTCTTGCCGCGTGTAATGGATGGCGAGCAAATGGGTATGGTCTTCAACATGGCTTATGGCATTCAGGGCGAAAGCCGGTACACGCATATTCCGTCATTGCTCGAAATGCTTGGGCTGCCTTATGTGGGTTCTTCGCCCTCGGGACATGCTTTAGCTTTGGACAAGGTGCTCACAAAAATTATCTGGAAAAACAATCATTTACCCACACCGGATTTTTGGGTTTTCAGCTCGCCAACAGAAGATATGAGCAGCGTTAAGTTCCCGGTAATCATCAAACCCAAAATGGAGAGTGTGTCGTTTGGTTTAAAAGTAGTTTGGAACACGGACGATTTGCGCGAAGCTGTTCAGTTTATCAATGAGGAATTCAGCCAGCAGGCTTTAGTTGAGCAATTTATCCGGGGACGGGAATTTGCTGTGGGAATTCTGGGCAATTCACCTGCAGAAACTTTTCCTGTATTGGAGATCGATCTTGAAGGTGATCCGGATGCCATACAAACGGTTGATGACAAACAAAAAACCCCGAGGAAAAAAGTATGTCCTGCGAATTTATCCCCGGAGTTGGCCGAAAAAATGCAAAAACTCAGCATTGAAGCCTTTCAGGCATTGAATTTACGCGATTTTTCCAGGGTTGATATACGTTTAGACGAAAACAACAATATTTACCTGCTCGAGATCAACTCCATGGCAAGTCTGGGGGCAAGCGGATCATATCCGACAGCTGCCCTTGCTGCCGGTTACGATTTCGAAGGATTGGTAAACAAGATATTGGATGTAGCATCGGTTCGGTATTTTTCCAATACAATAATGACACAGCTGCCCGGCGAAAGTGCTAAAGGGAAGGCTACGCAGCCGGCGCGAATGCGTTCATTTTTGAAAACGCGCCAGCAGCAAACAGAAAAATTCCTGAAAAAGCTGGTCAATACAAATTCGCACGTTCGCAATGTAAAAGGAGTAAATTATTGCAGCGAACTTATCAATACCGAGCTGAGCCAGTTAGGTTTCAGCCATGAGATGCATCCACAGCTTGAGGTAGGAAATATTGTTTATTGCACCAATGCTGTAAATAAGCCTGTTGATTATTTAATTTTGCTACCCATCGATAATAATGTAAAACTGGCCAATCACGATAACTATAACGAACAAGAGCAGTACCTTGAAGGAACGGGCATTTGGGAAAGCAAAGGAGGCGTGGCAATTGTTGTATCGGCTTTGCAAACGTTACGTTTTATTCGTTGCCTGAGAAAAGTAAAAATCGGGGTTTTAATTACCACGGATTCTACCATTGATGGCCGCTACTCCAAAACTATTATTCAGCAAAAAGCAGATCAGGCAGACCGCATTATAGCAGTAAGCGGTTCATCGCGGAATGGTGGGCTGGTTCTTTCACGATCTGGATCGGCATCGTACCGGTTTGAGTCGCGGCTGGAAAACAAAACCAAGGCGGAGCATGTATCGTCTATGGCCATGCAGTTTAACAAAACGGTGGCGGCAATCACCGACATCTCTAAAAACGACAATGAAAATGTAATTGCCCCTTACGACATTGAGTTTAAAAGCAATATTTTTAAAAGTTATGCGCACGGGTCTGCCGGCATCAGCGTTCGGTTTAATTCGCAGGAGCAATTGGAGAAAATCGAACAAAAAATTAAAAAGATAATTGCCGTACAGAAGCGGAGCCGAATTTATCAAATTCAGTTTGAAGGCGGACAGCGCCGGCCTGCCATGAAACAAACCGATGCAAATGAACAGTTTTATAACGATGTTTTGACCATGACCAAACGCATCGATGCACGTGTAACAAAAGAGCACCGCTGGAGTTCGTCGGACATTTGCCATATTGTAAACAGCAATCCGAAAATTGATGCTATGGGGCCCATAGGGGAATTTTTGCCATCGAACAATGAAAGAATTATAAGGCACAGCCTTGTTGAACGAGCTTTGCTATTGGCTCTGGTGCTGAAGAAGTGATTAGTAATTTCCGATAGTTTTTCATCGACGAAATTAATAGCCGGGTCAATTTAGGCCGGGTAGCCGGGTATGGTTGGTTGCCGGGCTTTGGCCCGATCCCGGACCTTTGTTGTTTTTAATAATACTACCAGTTTAATCCGTGTTCTATTATTCTTTACAGGTATTTGTGCTAATCTGTTTTTGAATTTTCATTTCTGAAACCTGAATTTACATCAATATTTTTCTTGATGAATAATTCTTTAATGAGAATTTCGGTGATGTCGCTTTTAAAGGCGAGTTCTTTGCGGGTATCGTTTACATAGGCTTTGATGCGCATTTTTAAAACAACGCGGTTGGCAATCGTTTCCTGCTCAAACAACACAACAATGGGCTTGCTTACAAACACGTGCGGGGAAACTGCGGCGGCTTCGTAAGCCAGTTTTTTGGCGTATTCAATATCGGTTTGTACCGGTAAATATAAATTGGTTTCTACCTGGCAATTATCTTCTCCGGCATTGGCATTGGAAACCGATTTGTTCATCAGCTCTGCGTTGGGAACAGAAACGAGACTGTCATCGGGCGTAACCATGCGCGTTGAGCGCAAACCTATTTGCACAATTTCTCCGTAATGCTCACCAATGCTCACTTTGTCGCCAATTTTAAAGGGCCGGTCAAAAATAATAGTAATGCCGCCAAAAATATTTTTCAGTAAGTCTTGGGAAGCAAATCCTACCGCAACTCCTATTGATGCTCCAAAAGCCAGTAGCGATGCCATGGGAGGTTGAATTACAGAAACGATAATGAAGCTTATGGCTCCAACCCACACAATGATGCGTATCAGAGGGATGATTCCTTTTGTTGTTACTCGTCGTTTTGTGCTTAATTCGCCCCAAATGGTGAGTATTTTTGAAACCAGTTTGAGCATCAAATACGTTATCAACAGTATTACGATGGAGTAAAATATTTTGATGCCTGAAAAATGCTCCAATAGCGATTGTGGTGAGACTTCTTTGGTTTTTTCTTTAAACGTTTTATTATTCTGTTCCTGTTTTGCCACGGTATCGACAGAAATCGAGGCTGATACGGTAGTTTTTTCAGTGACCTGGCCGGTAAGGGTATCTGATATTGTATCGGCTTGAACATACAAAACGGATAAAACCAGTAATATAAATATAGTGCAGGATATTTTGTTCATATAACGGCTAACTTATAATGAGTAATTCATGTTGGTTTTATATACCTATATTTGCTAATTGATTAAATTACGGGCTTTTAAGAGGCTTACCACATGCCTGTAAAGCATTGCGTGTAACCAATAAAAATTATTTTCACTAATTACAATTCCATCTTCTTTTAGAACGGTTAACACGCGTCTGCTTTGCTGTTCTGTAATGTACAAAATTTCTGATAGTGCGTCAATAGTGATTCGTCCGTGCAGAACAGTCATTAACAGGGTGTGCATTTTATCGGTTGACAGGTTTTGCAGGAATGTAAACTAGGGGGCTTTAAAGTTTTTAATAATGAGTTGATTGTCTTTGATTTTTTGTATCGAAACCAGCCAATAACTCAAAGCCAGGCTCACATTGCTTTGTGCAAATTGGTTCAGCTTTTGGAAATATCGTCGTTCAAGTTCAGCCTGCTGCTCTTTTTCGGTCAGTTTTTTAAAATTTTTACTCACATCAACCCCGGTGCTGTCATAAACAATTTCGTAGCCACTCAGCCGGTTGCGTTTAAATATCATTCCCTGCACCTCATCCGGTTGCACATTTGCTAATTTTACAGTGTAATCAAAGTAATCACTTACGCGGAATATTCTGTCCAGGTATGTCCATGCGTGTTGCGCACTGGCAAAAACCCAAAATATATGGTCATTGGTTTGCACTACAAAGTCGAGCATCATTTGCAAGCAAATATTCCCGTTTACTTTTCGCAAAAACAGTCGCTCCAAACCATCGACAATAATAATACGCTTGGTTTGTTTTTTCTCAATGTATGCGTTGCATTCATCCTGCGAGTTGATTTCGGTTTCGAGTAATTTGCTGATAAGCTGATAGAAATCGTTTTCGGAGGAATAGAACCGGTCTATGGAATGTGTTACGGTTTTGTAATTTGTTTTTAATGTACTCACAAAATAATTGGCCAGTGATGATTTGCCACTACCATTTTCACCTACAATTACTGAGGCCGCATAGTTTCCGGTTACCCAGTCTTTGTAGGCATTGTTAAGTTGCTCGAGTTCTGCTTTGCGCCCGAGGAACAGGTTAATTTCGTCGATAGGTTTCAACTCAAACAATCGCTTGTATACCAATGGCAGGTTTTTAATATTTTCATTGACCTCGACTAAAAAGTTGGACAACTCTGCTGTAATGTTGGGTGTTGGTTTACTGAGGTGCAGTTTTTTACGGAGTGCATTAATGATAACCTTCAGTTTTAAAAGATGAAGCCGTACAAAAGCCCGGGTTTCTTTTCTCATGGAGACAAATGCACGTCCAACGGTTTCCTGAAACCATTGAGTCTTTTTTACGACACGGCTTTTGGCCAATTTCAGGTAAATTTCATTAATATTTTGTTCAAAATGAAGATTGGCTACCTGATTGGCAAAAATGGTTACATGTTTTACCATTTCGCGTATAAAACCATCGTGAATATCCTCAAGGATTTGCCGTAATTCATTGGTTTTTTGAACGGCATTATCGAATCCGCTGTGCAAAATTTCCCATGCATCCTGTTCTTTTGTATCGTCATCCTTTTTCTTTTCGATGATTTCCAATGCATTGTCAAAACAAAAATCGAGAATGTGATGCACATCGCCAGCGTTTTGGCCAAGCTGTTCAAGATTTTGAGACAGTGCATGTTTATGCCCGGTAATATTTTTTTGCAACTGTGGAAGAAGCGTGCTGTTCACATAGGGTTTTAAAGTTGAATGCCAGATACCGGCATTCGGATTTGTTTTTTCATCTATGCTGTTCTTGTTTTTCGCCATAACCTGATCAACAATTTCGTTGATTAAACTTTCCAGGTGGCTGGTGCTGTTCATGAGCTGCTGCACAAATTTCAGATCGGTAAGCTCATTGATTGTTGGCAGCAGGTTTTTGTTCAATTTATATACACCTTGCACGGCAAACTTTTTCAGGGTCTCATCATCGTCCTCCGGCAACTCGCTTAACCCGTTTTTTAATCCATCGACAACTTCCTGAATTTGTTTTATAAGCGGGGCAATGGTTTGATCTACTTTTTTGTGAAAATTATTTTTTACCTGATATTTAGGTACTTCTATTTGCGATGCGATGCCTGCTAGTTTCAACTGAAATTGCCAGTTTGTGAGTAATGAACTCCATTCTTTGAACAACTTTTTTTGGGAAGATTTCAGACCGGCCGCGATATTTGATAGCTGCGCCCGGATTTCCATTTTAAATATTTGTCGGGGAGTTCAATGGTTCCGGATTTTTCTATATGTTCGGCAAACGCTGCTTCGTACAATTGGATTGTTTTCTGTAATTCACCGCTTACCCTGTTCAAAGCAGCTTGTGCCCATTGATCAAATTCTGCTTTATGTTGGATGAAGCATTTTGGATTGACTTCAATATAATTGAGTTGCGATTGCAGATAACCAATTTTTGATTTCAGTTCCCCGGCAAATTGCAATTCAATTTCCTTTAATTTATTGAGCAGCGGTACAACTACATTTTGCAGTAAAACTGAGTTTACAGAAATGGTGTGGTTCCAAAACTTTATATTTTTTGTTTTTTTGCGAAAAAGATGCCTTACCAGGTTGCTGAATCTGGCCGGGAGCCGACTGATTTGGAAAAACGCTATTTTGGCTGCCTTGATAATTTTCACCTGCAACGGATCATTTTTCAGCATTTTAAAACGATTGGCATGTTGTACTTTGGTAACCGGCTTGTAATTTTCCAGGAGATTTTCTACATCCTCTTCCTCAAAGACATGCATCAACTCTTCGGTTTTGGAAAGATAGATGCTTTCAAGCTCTGCTGCTACATTTTCCAGTGCACTTTTAAAGTCCGCATCGGTTTGCACAATTTTTTGCGGACTATCGGTATTATATGCGCCGGATAAAAAATGCTTCCGGTTGTTGATCAACGCTTCCAGCTCATCGAGCTTTGCTACAATTTCTGAATTGCGGTTTTGGAATTGTTCTGTGAGCAAGTCGGTTATGCGGCTATGTAAATCGTTATAATAGCTATTTAATTCAGTATTCATTACCAGCAGTGTTTATCATGCTAAAATACTGATTTATTGTTATGAAAGGAAAGTTATTGGTCATCTTTTTATTGGATGTTTTTTTATCGATGGAATGGATAACCGGGTGTTTGTGGCTTTTTCCCCTCATCCTGACCTTCTCCCGCCGGGAGAAGGGACGCTTCGATGAGATAGAATTACAGAGTATTGCGCTGTTTACAGGTAATTTCGTTCGTTTTCATTTAAACTCTGGCTTTTTCGGTGGTTTTTTCATCGACGGAATCAATAGCCGGGTCATTTATGGCCCGGGTTGGGGCAAAGGAGGTTGATGGGCTTTAGCCCGGTTGCCGGAATGTTTTCACGCATCGGTTTTCTTGTTACGAAATGGGAGGCCGACTTGGAGTCGGTCTCCTATTAGGCCGTGATAACTACGGAACTTATCAGCGAAAATCAGCCTTGCGAAGTAATCCGCGATTTTTCAAGGAACGGTGAATAATGAAACGCCTTTCAGGTATTGCATCGCTGTTGAACAAATTATCAGGCTTAATCAGTCCAATCAGCGAAAATCAGCGTCTGATAAATGCGGCGGTGAATGAGCAACAAGCCTGGGCGTGAGGTGGTTTTGTGGGTTGGTTTGTTGTTACAATTTTTTTTCCTTTTCGTACTCTTAAAAATAAGTCCCATCTGTAAAACACTGATATAACTGATAAAACTTATTTGCACTGATTTTATTAAAAATAAAACACTGATTTGCCTGATACAGCTACTCTTGCATTGGGGCAGAAAAAAGTACATAAAAAAATATCTATGGAACCGCATCAGTGAAAATCAGCCTTGCGAAGTAATCCGCGATTTTTCAAGGAACGGCGAATAAGGAAAAGTCTTTCAGGTATTGTATCGCTGTTGAACAAATTATCAGGCTTAATCAGT
>CAYPSX010000001.1:0-74536 GCA_964413185.1 uncultured Bacteroidales bacterium | reverse complement strand
AGCTTTGTGCTGGTGAAGTATAAAAACGATTTCATGTACAGTGAGTAGATGTACACATTGAAAAAGTCGTACTCCCAGGTGCGGAATTTGTCGGGAAAATTCATGGAGATACGTGTAAATGTATCGTAAAGTGTGAGTGCCGACCAGTTTTTGAAAATGGAGATTCTGTTGTTCTGCATCTGCTCTTCGTAATACTCCTGCGACGGGCTAAAAAGCATGTTTCCGGCTGCTGACCCAATGGGGGAAACATTTCCCATATCAAAAAGCAACTCGTTCAGCTCTTTTTCGGGGAAAGTCTCTTCAAGGTCGATAATGGCGTAGGTTTTTAATTGCGGATTGAAATTTTCCCATGCCGTAGAGATGTTCATGTGCTGCAAAATGTGCTCATCAATGACCTGTTTCACTGTTTTTTGAAACCCGTTGAATTGCAGCACCGTAGAAAAATACCGGATGCGATTAATAGTATCTGAAATTACACCCACAGTGTGGTGCGCTGCATCAGCCAGTGATATTTTCATCGAAAAAATGCCGATTTGCTGTGGCAATAAATACAAGTCAATAAAATCGATGTGCAAAGGGACAATTTGTTCTTTGAGTTCAATGCTGCATGCTTTTAATGGTGATAAATGCTCCTCGTTTAGGGTGAAATGTTGCTGCGTATCGCGTTGCCACTTTTCGTACACAGCATCGCCATGTCGAATTTCTGGGAAGATATTATTGAGGTAGCCATCGTAGTAGCTATTTTTCAAATATTGATATGTTCCCTCGTAATCGCCGTTGTTGATTCTGTTTTTCCACGGCGAATATTGGTTGAGCAAGGCCTCTTTTTGAATGTTTTTTTGGTTATAGGTAAAAAGCCCGCTAACAATCACATAAAATGAATTGGCTTTGCTGTTTGCCTGAACGTTATCCATGGCTATATTTTTAGTCCGGTTACAATTACATCGTCTATTTGCTCGGTATCTCCACGCCAGCTTTCAAAGTAGTTGTTCAGTGCTTCTTGCTGCTCACTACCGGAAAGATGGGCGTTTTGTAGTAATAATTCTTTGAATTTCTTCGTCATCAGTTTTCGGCCTTTTTCCCCTCCAAACTGGTCGGCGTATCCATCGGAAAACATATAATATTGGTCGCCCGATTGCAAATCGAAAATATGTTGAGTAAATGATTCACCGTCTTTCATGTGAAGTCCAATGGGCATGCGATCGGCCTTAATCTGCTCCAACTCGTTGTTTCGAATAATGTAGAGCGCGTTGTATGCGCCGGCATAATATCCTTTTTGTTGTTCAAAATCGAAGAGACATAGCGCCATGTCCATGCCATCTTTTTTATCTTTCTCCTTATGCTGATTGAGTGCATGAATGATTTTGGCGCGCAGTTCAAAGAGAATTTCTGCAGGTTGAATGATGCCGTTTTTATTCACAATATCGTCGAGCAGAGAAATTCCCAGCACACTCATGAACGCCCCCGGAACACCATGCCCGGTGCAATCGGCAGCGGTAATGAGGATTTTATTGTCCAGCGGTTGAATCCAATAAAAATCGCCACTTACAATGTCGCGCGGTTTGAACAGAATGAACGAATCGGAAAAGAAGGTGTTCAGCGTCTGTAATTCGGGCAGTAGCGCTGACTGAATGGACGATGCATAATGGATGCTATCGGTAATCTCCCTGTTTTTCTCCTCTAAAATATCGTACGCTTTTTTCAGCTCCACATGTTTGAGTTGATAGATTTCAGCCTCTTTTTGCGATCGTTCAACAGCAAAGGCAATCTCTTGATTTTTAAGTTGATTATGCGTCTCTGTATTTAAAATTTCTTCTTTAAGATTATGATATTTGCGGAAATATTGCAGTGCATTTTGAAAATCCTGCTGTTGGGTACTTACTTCTGACAACACATTGTAAACATCAGCTAAAACAGCTTTTGCCTCAATGGCTTCAGCAATTGTAAGTGCTTTATTCAGATAATGGGCAGCATCTTCACTATCATTTTTTAACATTGCCAGCCTGCCCATTCCCAGCAAACAGTGCATTTGGCAACGCTCATCGTTGTTTTTACTGCTGTAATCCAATGCTTTTTCCAGGTAACTTTTGGCATCATCGGGGCGCCCCATTTCCAGGTACAAAGTTCCCAAACCCAACTGCGACCAGGGCAAAGCCCCGTAATGTTTTTCTTGCTGACGAATAACAAGGCTTTTATGGTAATTCTGTAGCGCATCGTCAAAGTTTTTCTGTAGCGTGTTCACACGGCCTAAAAGGTTATATGATGATGCTGCCGCTGCTAAAAAGTTATTTTTTATGCGCACTTCCAATGCATCCTGAAACGATTTCTGTGCTTTTTTGTAGTCGCCAATGCGCATGTATACTACACCCAGTGTATTGCTGCTATCACCAATGCCTTCGGCATAATTTTGCTCGCGGGCGGCTTGCAAACCTTTTTTACAATAGGTGATGGCTTCGTTGTATTTCCCAATATTTTCATAAACGTTCCCGGTTGTGTTGTAAGCAACAGGCAAGCCTTTTTCTTCCGGCATCTGCTCAAAAAATTTAACACTTTCCAGTAATTCTTCCAACATATTTTCCCGCGAAAGCAAAAAAGATGTTGCTGCAATGTACAATCGCGCATACATTTCACCTGTTTTATATGGTTGTTTTTGGGATAATTGTAGCGCCTGGTTGCTAATCACAAGCGATTTACGGGTGTTGGCATATCTCAATTTCCAGGCTTCGGCCAAAAGCGCATCAATATCAGCGTAGTTCATGTGCAGTAATTTTATCTTTAAAAATAGTTTATTCAAAACAATTTACAAAAAGTTCGTAATAATATTTAAAGGCTCAGGATAAACTGTAACATTTCCAATTCTTTCTCGTCCTTATTAAAAATTCGAATCCCAAAATTCAACATTATGCGTTATTTAGCCTTTATCACTGCCTGGTTGGTTATCTTGACACTTAGTTGCCAAAAAAACAGCAATAACATCAACTTAAATCATCCGCATTATGAAATTAGTTTGTCTGTTGATCCTGATTCATCATACATTCAGGTTGAAGGTAAACTAACCCTGCCTTATCCTGCTGATAGTATCGACTCCATTGGTTTTTGCCTGGAGCGGCATTTGCAAATTGAGCATTTCACAATGAACAACACTCTCGATGCAACCATTGATACGGCTAAATCTGACAACCGGTTTATGCCTGAAGCCAGAAAAGTTTATTTCAAACCCGGAGAAGATGTCAAAAATAGCGAACCTGCTGTTATTCGTTTTGCTTACCACGGACAATTGGCCACATTACCGGATATTTACGGCAACAGAATTCAAAAAGACTGGGTAGAAATTGGCCTGTACTATCCGTGGTTTCCGACAAATTACGAGGAAATGGGAAAATTCACATATTCCGTAAACGTTGCAAATGTTAAAGGTTATAAAACGTTTAGCGTAGCGAATGTTAAAAACAAAGCCGATCTTACAGTTCTAAGCTGCAACATACCAACAAACGATATTGCTGTATGCATGAGTACAAAAACCAAAACGTTTGTCATGCCGATGGGTGAAAATCAACTTAAAATTTACCACCACAGCTTTAACGATTCGCTCTTAAAACACATGTCGGGTAGCATTGTGGAAATGGTGAACCGCTATAATCAGTGGTTCGGTGGCGTTGATACGGACATCAGCATTATTGAAACACAACGTAAAAGCGGCGGCGGATATGCGCGTGCCGGCGGTATGGTTTTGGGCGGCATTGATCCTGAAAAATATTTTGAAAGAGAACGCGGATATCACCGCTATTTTGCCCATGAACTGGCTCATTTGTGGTGGCGACAGGCGCAGGCCAATATTTGGGAAGACTGGCTCAATGAAAGTTTTGCCGAATACAGTGCCCTACTCAGCTTGCGTGAAACCTTTGGTGAAGAAACATTTCAAAAATACATCGACCACAAAAAAGAAAAGTCAGCAAACACACCGCCGATATGGCATTTCGACCGAAATGGAGCGCCATACGATACAGCGTATCAGGTTCTCTACAACAAAGGGCCGGTTTTGTTAGGCGAATTGGAAACAAAAATAGGCTCTCCGGCTTTTATCAGCCTTTGCAAAACAATGACAGAACAAAAAACTGCCCGGACCAATGATTTTCTGGCCATACTTGAAAAACAAAATGGAGCTCCAATCGCTAAATGGTTTGAACAGGAACTAAAAACAAAATAATAACCATCTCTGCATAAAACTCATTCGTTTCCACTACATAATTAATCAACTTTCATTAATTTTGGGTGTTTTTTCAAAATGTAACCCAAACAGATATGAATTTTGTAGAAGAATTAAAATGGCGGGGCATGATACACGATATGATGCCGGGAACAGAAGAGCAACTTAAAAAAGAAATGACATCTGCTTATGTTGGTATTGACCCAACAGCAGACTCACTACATATTGGTCACCTCGTTGGAGTAATGATGCTGAAACATTTACAACGCGCAGGACACCGGCCAATCGCTCTTATCGGCGGCGCTACGGGCATGATTGGCGATCCTTCCGGTAAATCAAAAGAACGTAATTTGCTCGACGAAAAAACATTGCGCCACAATCAGGAATGCCTTAAGGAACAGCTTTCGCGTTTTCTCGATTTTGAAACCGATGCACCAAATAAAGCTCAGCTTGTAAATAATTACGACTGGATGCAAAATTTTTCGTTCCTTGAATTTATTCGCGATGTAGGTAAACACATAACCGTAAATTACATGATGAGCAAAGACTCGGTAAAAAAGCGTCTGGGCTCAGAAGCCGTTGAAGGCATGTCGTTTACAGAATTTACTTATCAATTGGTTCAGGGGTACGATTTTTTATGGCTCTACCAAAATATGGATTGCAAATTGCAAATGGGCGGTTCAGACCAGTGGGGCAACATTACAACCGGAACAGAACTCATTCGTCGTAAAGCTTCGGGCGAGGCTTTTGCCATGACTTGCCCGCTTATTACCAAAGCCGACGGTGGCAAATTCGGCAAAACCGAAAAAGGGAATATCTGGCTCGATGAAAACCGCACTTCACCGTACGAGTTTTACCAATTCTGGTTAAATACAACAGATGATGATGCCGAAAAATACATCAAAATTTTCACATTACTCGGTCAGCAGGAAATTACAGAATTAACCGGACAGCACAAAGAAGCACCGCATGAAAGGCAATTACAGCGGCGTTTGGCCGAAGAAATGACCATTATGGTGCATGGAAAAGAGGCCCTTGAAATGGCTCAGGCAGCATCACAAATCTTGTTTGGAAAATCAACCCGCGAAAATCTCGAAGCAATTGATGAACGCACATTTTTATCTGTGTTTGAAGGCGTGCCTACATTCGACATCAAAAAGGAGTGGCTAAACAATGGTGTCAATGTTGTGGATATGCTTGCAGAAAAAACCGCAGTGTTTCCATCCAAAGGAGAATTGCGCCGTTTAATCAAAGGTGGCGGAGTTAGCATCAATAAAGAAAAAATTTCTTCGGCAGACGCATCCATAGATGCATCATTTTTGTTGAATAATAAATATATACTCATACAAAAAGGGAAAAAGAAATATTTCGTATTACAATGCACGTAAACTCGCATCCATTCATTTTGCAACTAACAAATGCAATCAATAACCAGCAGTTGCCCGGCAAAAATGCACAAAAACAAATGTTGCCAAAAGGCCGTTTGCTGCAACCGGAAAATGACACCCCTGCCCGGCTTAGCGCAGTACTAATCATGGTTTACCGATCAGCAAATAATTGGAAATTGGTAATGATTCAACGTGCAGAATATGACGGTGTACACAGCGGACAAATTGCTTTTCCGGGCGGAAAAAAAGAACCGGATGATAAAAACCTTTTGCACACAGCTTTGCGCGAAAGTGAAGAGGAAATAGGTGTGCATCATGCAGATATAGAAACAATCGGAAAATTATCTCCTTTGTTTATCCCGGTAAGTAATATGTGCGTACATCCTTATATGGGTTTCATGAAAAACGAACCCGTTTTTGTAAAACAGGACAAAGAAGTACAACGCGTTATAACTATCCCGCTCGAAAAATTGTTGCATAAAGAAACACAAACCAATGCAGTTTTTCAGGGCGCAAATTATCAAATTGAGGCTCCTTGTTACAGCATAAACGGCTATAAAATTTGGGGAGCTTCCGCAATGATATTAAGCGAATTTATTTCGATATTGAAAAATATACCGGATTTGGCCATCTGAGTGCAGCCATCACATAGAAAAGCAAAAAAAATGAAAAAATCGTACAGAAAAATGCAGGAAGGCTTGTGTTCATTAAATGAAATTTTTTATCTTTGCAAACCTAATTCAACATGGTGGGAGTAGCTCAGTTGGTTAGAGCACTGGATTGTGGTTCCAGGGGTCGTGGGTTCAAGTCCCATCTTTCACCCAAAAAAGGCGAGAATCGTAAGATTTTCGCCTTTTTTTTAATCCTAATACCTTGGCCGGGTTTAATAAAGGGGCATTTGGAAAAGTTGTGGATTAATATAAGAATTGTATTTACCTAATATATCGCAAAGCATTTGGTAAAATAAAGTACTCTTAAGTTTTATTTCATGAATGGTTAACATATGCTGGTTAAATTTGAGAAACTTTAAATCTGCAGTGTCATGAGAGAATATGAAGAACTGGAATTGCTTTCGCTCAATGAAATTTACGAAATTTATAATGATCTGATGATTCGCAAAGAATCAGAAAAAATTTCCCGTGAGGATAAATACAAAATCGAATACTTACAATCGCACATAGATGATTGCATTACAGATGCAGAAAGTTTCGTGGTATAAATTTTTTATCAATCATTCAACCAGTGTTTTGATTTCCTTTTTTTAATCTCTATATTTATACCGATTAATAAATAGGCCATGATATTTATACAAGGAGATCACCATAAACCCAACATTGAGTTTGATTCGGAAACCAGCACACTGGTTATCTCCGGCAATTCTTTTCCTGAAAACGCTGATGCCATATACAGCGATGTGCTCATTTGGATGAATGAACTGGATTTTAGTAATGTTGATAAATTCATCCTGCAAATCTCGCTCAAATATTATAACACATCGACTTCAAAAAAGCTGTTCGAAATAGTAAAAAAGGTAAACAACGCCTATCGCAACGGGCATAAAGCCGAAATTCACTGGATTTACATGTCGGATGATGAAGACATGTTTGAATCTGGCCGGTATTACAGCGAATTAGTTGAAGTTCCCTTCCATTTTATCGAAATTCCTGATTAATTTTCTTCTTTTTTATTCTGCAAGCCAATTCAAAGCTTTTTGTGTAATTTTTTTGTGCCAATCCATTTCGTCACTTACTTTATTTACAAGTTCATTTGAATATTCAAAAAATCGTTGAATGTGCTTTGGTTCAGGAATATAGTTAGCGTTATAGGAGTCCTCAACCATTTTTATAAATACACTCAAAGGCAATGGGATAATTGTCGAGGTTCCTCCATAATAACTTATGTTAATTTTGTGCAAAGCAAAAAAATGTGCAATACAAGCTTCATTGATGTTTGGAGCAATAAATAAACAGTAAGATGGTTTAGCGGTTTCTTTCTTTACTTTGGCAAGATGCCTTGTAACAGGCTCTCCCTCTGTTTCATATTGCCTTTTCCCTCCTTGCATTGTAACTTCAACAGTCAATCCAAAATCGCCATAATCACAAATAATATCTGCCATATTCCCTTGAGCTGTGGACATTGGTTTTCCAAAGTCATCAAACTTTAAGTTTGCTTTGATATTGCCACCATCCAACATTGTCATTGCCCGCCAGGTATTCCATTCCAACATCAAAGGTGAGTCGTATAAAGAATTTTCAAGAATTTGGTCAAAAGTTGCGTTAATTTCTTCAAAAAGCTGATAGTCTTTTATAGCATGTACTTGATCGGTTATGCGTTGCTCTTTTCTATTTTCTAATTTGTCAGCCAATATATTTTTTAATGTTTTCAGACTAATTTTATCGTTAATTTTTGTTTTAGGAAATTCTGATTGAATTTTATTGACAAGTAAATCCCGATTGTCGGTTAGAAGCTTTGGAAGTTCTGAATTCCCTAAATAATCAACATATTGCTTTTCATTATCAACAAAAGCTGGTTCTTGATTGGTATGTTCCAAAAAGTAATCAACTTCCTCTCTTTTTTCGGAGATGATGGCCAATGACTTCCCAATATGAGAAATGTTCACCAATCCTGTTGCTCGTAAATAACGAACACAGGCGTCAGCATAATCCCTGAGATTAGATGCTTGAATCTTTAAAAAATTTGCAACGGAAGCGTCTTTGGTTTCTCTTGTTTTTGTCTCACCCGATTGAATCCTGTCTGAATAAATTAACCGTAGTTCTGCGTATAAATACTTTTTATAGAACGTCTTATAATTTCCTTGATTCTTTGCTTTTGCAATTCTGAACTGTTCAATTTTTGAAACAATTGTATTAAAATGGCGGTAATCGGTTAGTTGAAGCCCAAACAATCTTAATTCATCAAATTTCAAAAAACCGAAATGTTGAATTAACCGAAATAGTTCAAGATAAGGCTTTACCCAAAATTCAGCCGCTCTGTCTGTTGGCTTATGGAATGGAGAGGGAACTTGAAATTTAAGCAACTGTCTTAAAAAGACTTCCTCTTTCCTTTTAGAAGTTACCAACTCTAATCCTGCTGGTGTAAGCTGTATTTTTGGCGAAAGAGACACAAAACCAAGAGCTTTTGGTGCTCGGTTTATTCTATCTCTTGCACTAAATGCAGGGTCTTTGGCTCCAGTACCATTAAAGAAATTTTTTTCTTTCAATAGCTCCATAAAAGCCCTTTGAGTATCGGCATTCCATTTTTGACCTGAAAAGTGAGTATTCAATAACTCAATTTCAGGAATCATTTTAGCAGGAGTTCTTGGGGAAGTTGTAACAAATATAAACTTACTGTCAATTGCTGCCATACAAAATTTATAGTGCTATTTCTTGTTGAAACGCAAGTTCAGGGAAGCGTCTTTTGGCTTCATTACCATAGTTGGAAATCAAAATGTGTTTTGCAGAGGATTTAAATCTGTTTCTAATGTTTACGGCATAAGACTTCCCGTACTCATCTACTATCATATCATCATAAAGTTGCTCTGTTAATGGAGTTCTACCAATTACCATCAAGGCTTTACATTTTAATTTACGAAAATTACCAGCCAATTCTTTGTGGTTTTCTTCATTGAATCCATCTTCTTTATATTCTACATTCCCATAATCCGAAAAAATACAATCGTAGGGTGGATCTAAAAACATAAAATCATCTTCTCCTGCCATTTCAAAAATATCTTTATAGTCAAGATTATAAATTTGTGCATTTGAAAGCAATCTGTGATGCGATACTGTAACCAATGACGTATTCAGGTTTGCATAACGCCCATAAGGTACATTAAATTCACCTTTTGAATTATAGCGAATCATTCCCGAATACGCTGTTTTGTTTATAAAAAAATATAAAAGCGCATCTGAGTATTCTTTTTCAGTAAGATCATTAAACATTTCCCTTATTTGATAATAAAGTGTTTCGTTATTATCTTTTACTCTTTGTCCAGGTGTTTTCAATTTTAGTTCCTCAAAATTTCGTCGATTAGTTTTGTAAATCTTACCTATTTTCTCAAGTTCTTTTTTTAGTTCCTCAAAATCATTTTTTACTCCATTGTAAAAAGCCATCAGCTTAGAATTAATATCATTAATAATAGCTTTCTTAGGTTCTAAATGAAAATATAGAGCACCACCACCGAAAAAAGGTTCAATATAATTTCCCTTATATTCTGGAATATGCTTTATGATGCGAGGTATTTCTTTTGATTTGCCGCCCCTGTATTTGACTAATGGTTTCATGTTTTCAATGTTTTTTGTTTGTATTTTACAATGTTTTCAGCAACTACGCTTAATATCATAGAAGCATCATCTTCATCTGCAATTAACTCATAAATTTTATCGGCTGACCAAAGCCTAAGAAGTTCTTTTTTGTCAACGTTCAAAAACTTTGCAAGCATGATGACTTGTTCTCGTTTAGCTCGTCTGTCTCCTTTTTCTATTTTACAATACGTAGCTGTATCAATCTCCATCACAGCAGCAAGCTGCCTCTGAGGCATTTGTTTTGCTTCCCTGAGCAATTTTATTTTTTTACCAAACAGTATTGACATAATATTGTCTTGACATTATTTGTCAAATATAGAAATTAATACCTGGTTTGAGTCTAAATTGAAAAAATTTTTTTCATTTCGCTGTAACTTATCAGCAACCTCCTCGTCCAATAGGCAAAATAACCCTTAAAACGAAAAATTATGAAACTTATCAATTTAACATTCGCATTAATCTTTGCAGCTTCCAGTGTATTTGCACAAGAAGCTGACACAATTAAAACCAAACAATCGAAGATGGACACTTCTTACCTGAAAGTAGGAGGAAAAAAAATCATTGTAATTGAAGATCGGTCAGATTTTGACAAAAAATTTGAAAACTGGAGCGATGACGATGACACTTGCAACAAAAGCTGGGATATAGATGTGAAAATAAACCGAAAATTTAACGGCCACTACGCCGGTTTTGAACTCGGTTTAAACAATTACCTAAACCCCGATTATCAACTCGATGTTCCTGAAGGTAAGGAATATATGGAACTGGATGACTCTCGTTCAATACAATTCAACTGGAACATTGCCGATGTTTCCATACCCATTGTAAAAAACCGGTTTGGAATAGTTACCGGATTGGGAATTAGCTGGAGCAATTATAAATTCGACAACAAACAACTTGTGTTGCAAAACGACCGCGATTCTATTTATGTAGACACAATTGCGCAGGGCGAAATGAGTTATTCAAAAAACAAACTTACAACTGTTTACCTGAATGTTCCTGTAATGCTGGAAATTCAGCAACCACTTGGCAATAAAAACTTTTGGCTTGCAGTAGGTGGATATGGCGGACTAAAAATTGGCAGTCATACAAAATTGGAAACCAACACAGGCGACAAAAGTAAATCAAAGAAAGACTTTCACGTAAATACACTTACGTATGGTTTGCGTGCGCAAGTAGGATTTGATCATTTCGGCCTATATTGCAATTATAATTTACAATCGCTCTTTAAAAAAGGCGAAGGTCCTGAGTTGTATCCAATAAGTCTTGGTGTTAGCCTTGCTTTTTAGCAGGCAATGGAAAACCTCAGTACGGGCTGTCTCTTTTCGAGGCAGCCTTTTTTATTTAACTAAATTTCAACATAAATTTTTATTATACACGTTCTTTATTTACCTGTTTCTAACTGAGTGTTTCAGTTGAATTGATTAATTTAGCTGAATAATCAGTAAGTTACGGGCACAATAAAATCATCATTAAAAAAAGATGAAGAAGATATTTTTTCAGGTTTTTACGGGAATTTTTTTGGGGTTGATCATTTTAATGATCGGCTTTGTAGGCTATTTTTACCTGAACCAGGATAAAATTGTCGATGTGCTCATTAATGAAATCAACCGTAAAGTTGATACAAAAATAGATGTTGGCGAAGTGAGCATGTCGTTTTGGGAACGCTTCCCAAGTATTAGTGTCAAATTTCAGGATGTAGTGGTGCACAGTTCTGTTGAATATTCCGGCACAGAAGCCGATACACTATTGTTTGCCCAACATTTGTTTTTTGATTTGAACGTTAGAACCCTGGTGAGCCAAACACCAAAAATAAGTCGCTTAAGCGTTGTCAACGGTTTCATTACACTTGCAACAGACCGACATGGAAGAAACAATTACGATATTTTTCCTCCCGAACCATCAGCCACCAAAAAAGCCCAAAAAGATTTCCAAATAGATGCGTTTGAACTGGAGAATGTACAGGTTAATTATAAAGATGACCGTTCAAATGATTTTTACCAAAATGAAATAATTTCGGCAAACATTGAGGGCATGCTCAATGCAAATACTTTCAACCTCAATGTACAGCTTAAACTGGCAAAAACTAACCTCATTCCCACCCGATACAACTATTTTTCAACGTACTCGTGGAATGGCAACATATCCCGCTCCGCCAACGGTTTTTTTCAATGGAATGGAGAACTGCGCGCAGAAAACTTCTCCGCCGAGGTGCAGGGAAGCTATAACCTGCCGGATGAAACAATGGTAGTAAAAAGTGGCGAGATTAAAATCCAAACATCAACGATAAATAAATTCCTCAGAAAAGAAAAAATCAATCAGTTTAAGCTGATAGGCGGAGCATTATTTATAAAAAGCTTTGATTATTTTGCCGGCAAAAACACCTGGCAAATTCATGCTGTATTTAAAGGGAACCCTGACATAGAGTATCTTAAAAAACGGGTTTCTTTAAAAATGGACGGTCAACTGACAAACGATGGCAAAAATACCCTGATTAATTTTGATCGTTTTGATGCATTACATGCCAACTCCAATCTACATTTCGAAGGTAGTTTCCGTTATCCTCAACAATATGTGCGTGGCATAACATCTTTTAGTTTAAACCTGGTTGACTGGCAATCCGATTTGGAAAAACTGCCCGTAACCAACATAACCGGCATTGTTGTCGGCCAGGCACAAGTTGATGGCCGTTTAGCCCCGGGAACCGAAATATCATCATTTTTTAAAGAGGGAGAAGTTGGTTTGCAAAATGTTGGTTTAGATATTCGCGATAATAATTTCAGCATCAGGCAACTCAATAGTAACATGAATGTTACGCCGGAAAAAATATTGATCAAAAATCTCAATGGCACATTCAACAAGAACAAATTGGCCTTTAATGGCGAGGTTAGCAGCATTTTCAATTATTTATTAGAAAATCAACCCCTTAAAATCAAAGGCAACGTCAAAGCCTCTCATTTTAATCTTAACGAATACCTGCTTATTTCAGAAGAGAACACTCCCGGCAATCCATTTCAACTTACCGACAACATTCGTCTGCAAATAGTAGCAGAAATAACGGAGTTAGTTCAAAATAAATTCAACGCAAAAAACTTCAGTGCAGAAATAAACAAATTTGGCAGGCGCATTGAAATGCCCGCTTTGTTTATGGAAACCGCGCAAGGAACAGTCCGTGCCGAAGGTAAACTGGTGCAACAAGCCAACAATGAGTGGTTTGTACAGATGAACGGTAAACTTAAGCAAGTTGAAGTTTCAGAAGTATTTGATCAGTTCAACAATTTTGGACAATCAGAAATTAAAGCCCGCCATATAGCCGGAAAACTTACGGCACAGGTGCGCTCAGAATTTGTTTTTACTCCGGAGTTTGATGTTCGTCCGGCCTCAATTTACCTCTGGAGCGACATTTTAATTGAAAACGGGCAACTCAATAATTATGAAACACTTCAAAAACTGGCCGGTTACATCTCCGTTGAGGAGCTCAAGCATGTGCAATTTGATAAACTGCAAAACCAAATAACCATCATCGACCAAACCGTAAAAATTCCGTTCATGGAAATCAAATCCTCAGCCATTGACCTTGACCTTAGCGGGACACACACCTTCAACAATGCTATGGACTATCAGCTTTCCGTGGGCCTGGCTGATGTGCTGTTCAAAAAATTAAGGCAAAAGCATAAAAATACTTTTGCCTGGGAGAAAAATAACAAGATGATGGTAGCCGTTGATATAAAAGGAACGGATGAAGATTATAAAGTATCTTTCAAAGAAGTTAAACGCAAGAAGATAGAACCGGAGCCCGCTGAAAACAAACCAGGCAAAAAGAAATTCCAAATTGAATTCGACGACATGTAAACCAGTCAAAAATAAACAAACGGATGAACATTTACACACATAAACGCAGTTATAAAATAGGAATCATTAGCGCAGCCATACTAATCAGTATCTTGAGTCTATGGTACTCCAACTATCTTGTGGATAAACTATCGGAACAAGAACGCGAAAGAGTAGAGCTATATGCAGAGGCCACCCGGCGCTTTGCTCAAACCACAAACATCAACGAAGATTTAACATTCGTTTCAGAAGTAATCACCAAAAATGAAAATATTCCGGTTATTCTCACCGATGAAAACGACAGCATTATTTCGCATAAAAACCTGAACCCCAACCGCGTAGACGATTCAACCTATATCAGGCGGCGCCTGGCAGATATGAAAAAAACGCACGACCCGGTTATCATTGATTTGCTCGGCGGTAAAATAGAACGCCGGGTTTACTACGATGACAGCACGCTGCTAAATATGCTCTTTTGGTTTCCTTTTGTGCAGCTCGCCATTTTTGGATTGTTTATGCTCATGGCCTACATGGCGTTTAGTTCTTCAAGGCGCGCAGAACAAAATCGCGTATGGGTTGGTATGTCGAAAGAAACAGCCCACCAACTGGGCACACCAATTTCTTCGCTTATTGCCTGGGTAGAACTCATGAAAGCAGAACAAAAATGCCACGAATATGCCGGAGAAATGCAGCAAGACCTCAGCCGTCTCGAAACAATTGTGGAACGATTTTCAAAAGTAGGTGCACATCCGATATTAAAACCCGTCAGCCTTCATCCGGTTATTCAGGATTCCGTAAAATACATGGAAAGACGTACATCAAACAGCATCAAAATCAATTACACACGTAAAATAGACAAAACTTATGAAGTTCCCCTGAACAAAGCATTATTTACGTGGGTAATTGAAAATGTACTGCGCAATGCGGTTGATGCCCTTCCGGGAAAAGGATTGATAGAAATTGTTGTTGAAGACGAAAAGAAACACATTGTAATTGATATTACAGATAACGGAAAAGGTATACCGCGCCGCAAGCAAAAACGCATATTTCAACCCGGCATTACTACCAAGCAACGCGGTTGGGGACTTGGATTGTCGCTAAGTAAACGTATCATTAATCAGTATCACAAAGGCAAAATATTTGTCAAATGGTCGGAACCGGAAAAAGGAACGACTATACGTATTGCATTGAAAAAAGAGCAAAAAACCAAATAAATTTGGGTTTTTGTAATGTTCGTCTTAAATTCCCGGATTAAAGTGAAAAAGATTACAGCAATATGGGTTTTTATACTGGCGCTGGTTGGAACAACCACGGGCAATGACCAGTATAAAATTTTCGTTACAGGAAGCTCTTCAAGTGAAATTGAGATACTGGAAAGCGATAGCTTATTGTTGGAAATCGGCATACCTCATAACGCCATGTATCATTTCGATAATGATACCGTGTGGCACAAAACCCGGAACGGGATAATCCGTTTCTCCACAGCAGCGCCGGCTGAGCATAAATTATTCATACGTTTTGCCAACGGCTCCATAAAAGAAGAAAAAATTCGAATATCAAGCCGTGAACTACCAACGCCCTGGTTTTGGGTTTTTGCCGTACTAACACTGCTTTCAATAATCTGGACCATTGTTCGGTATTTCAAATACCGCTTTTCCGTTGAGCGGCTCGATCTGGAATTGCGCCTGCAAAATACCACCGAACGAATGATTGAGCAACGGCAGTCCTACGAAGAAAAACTAGCCGAAAGACTTCCAAAAGAAGAGGCTGAACAGCTCAAAGCACACGGAAAATCGAAACGGTACAAAATGGTTACCGTACTTTTCTCCGATGTATCAGGCTTTAGCAAGCTTACTTCGAAAGACAATCCCGACAAACTGGTCGATGACCTGGATAAATTCTTTTTTAAATTCGACCAGACGGTTAAAAAATACAACATTCAAAAAATAAAAACCGTTGGCGACACCTACATGTGTGCAGGCGGCATACCAAAGAAAAATCGCACCAACCCCATTGAAGTAGTTCTTGCAGCCGTAGAAATGCAAAAATACATCAACGAACTTAAAACCAAGTATCCTGATACAAAGAATCGTATTTGGGGATTAAGAATTGGTATTCATACCGGCCCTGTTTTCGCCGGAAAAGACGGATTCAAAAAGCAATCGTACGATATTTGGGGCGAAACCGTGAATATAGCCAGCCGCATGGAATCATCCGGAGAAATAGGAAAAATCAATATAAGCGGAAATACATACGAACTTATTCGCGACTACTTCCTGTGCAATTATCACGGACGCATGCCCGTAAAATACCGCGGCGATGTAGATATGTATTTCATTGAAAACTTCCGTCCCAATCTTTCCGAACCCAAGCTAGAACTTACACCCAATAAAGACTTTTACACCAAACTCGCCTTCATTCGCTTCGACGATCTTGAAGAGGAAGTGATGGACCTGCTTGAAAGAAAACTTCCATCAAATCTTTATTATCACAATATCAAACACACCATAGATGTAGTTACACAAGTAGAGCTTATTGGAAGACAAGAAGAAATTTCCGAACACGATATGCTTATTTTAAAAACGGCAGCATTGTTTCACGATAGCGGTTTTACACGTGGCTACAAAGACCACGAATTGCTCGGAATTAAAATAGCCCGTGAGATGTTGCCTCGATTCCATTATAGCGAAAAACAAATTGAGGCTGTTGAAGATCTTATTTATGCAACAAAATTACCTCCTAATCCGAAGAATAAAATCGAAAAAATTATTTGCGATGCCGATCTGGATTACCTTGGCCGGGCCGATTTTATTCCGGTATCTGAAACATTGTTCAAGGAACTTGTAGAATTCAATTTTATTGAAGATGACTACGACAAATGGAACCAAATTCAAATAAAATTTATTGGCAGTCATCAATATTTTACCGACACTGCTAAGAAACTACGTGATGTTAACAAAAAAAAGCAGCTCGAAAACATTCGTAAACAATTAAAAAAATAGATATTTTGAAAAAAAGTCGTAGATTTACCCATTAGAAATGCGAATTCTATGAATGCAAAAAAGAAATACATAGTAATACCGTGGGATTTTTCAGAAGGTTCAGAAATAGCCCTCAAGCATGCTGTACAGCTTGCCAAGGTTGTAAATAACGGTATCGCACTTTTATATCTCAATAATATTAGAGGTGGGATATTTGGAAATAGAAGCAAAAAACTAAGCGATGAAGAGCTTGCCAAAATTGAAAAGGATCTTACTGCAAAAGCAGAAAAAATAAGCCAGGATTTTGGACTGGAATGCCGGGCTTTTGTGCGCCAGGGTAAGGCCAAACAAATTGCCACAGAAGTAATTCACACAGTAAATGCCAACCTGATGGTGATGTTCCGTGCGGTGGAGGGAAATAAAAACACCTTGAGTGTAAGAGATTTTCTTAAAATTCTGAAAGGTGCCTTTATTCCATTTGTTATTGTTGAACAACCACCCGCCCACGATTATTACAAAGAAATTGTTGTGCCTATTGATGACGACAGGCGTTACCGCGAATCACTCGCCTGGATTATTTACATGGCCAATTACTACCGATGCAACATCAACTTGATGAAGCCCTTCCTAACAGACGAGTACAGAAAAAAAGAACTGGCAAATAATGTGTATTTCACTAAAAAAATGCTCGATAAACAAAAAATCGTTTACGGTGTAAAAACCGCCAAAAAGAAAGAACATTTTAAAGACGCCATATTCAAATTTGGCCAAATCATTGAAGCCGATATTATCATGATGACAGCAAAATATTATTTGAAATGGCTGGGTGGAAAAAATAACGAATCATTTGACACACCTGTTATGTGTATTCCCCCAAGGGCAGATTTATCGAAATATTCCAGCTTTATTTAATATCCGAATTCAAAATATTTTAGCATAAAATACATAAGCAGGATGCGTATCCTGCTTTTTTTTTAGCAGAGCCCGAATACAAATGGTTTGCTTCTATTACCCCCCCAAAGCTCGTTTTTTTACAAGCTAAAATTAATTATAGTGCTTATTATCAATGAAATTGTGTTTTAATTAAACAAGCTTAATCAATGTTCTCAAACATGGAATATCCTATAAAAGTGTCATTGCAAAATTCACCCTTTTTGATTACATTTGCGAGAAATGTTATAAAATAAAACAAAAAAATTATGAAAAATATAGATTGGAGCAAACTCGGATTTGGTTATTATAAAACCGATTACAATGTGCGTGCATATTATAAAGATGGAAAATGGAGCGACATTGAAGTAAGTGAAAGCGACATGCTCAATGTAAGCATAGCCGCATCGGGTTTACATTACGGGCAACAAGCTTTTGAAGGTATGAAAGCTTTTCGCGGAAGAGACAATAAAATCCGCCTCTTCCGTTGGGATGAAAACTTTAAACGACTCACCAACTCCGCAGAAGGAATAATGATGGCCAAGGTTCCTGAAAAGCTATTCAAAGAAATGCTTTTTAAAGTAATTGAACTTAATAAAGATTATGTGCCCCCGAGAGAAACAGAAGCTTCACTATACATTAGGCCGGTATTATTCGGTTCAGGCGCTCAGGTGGGAGTAAAACCCTCATCGGAATACACTTTCGCCATTTTTGTAATGCCTGTTGGACCCTATTTCAAAGAAGGTTTTAAACCGGTAAGTGTGCAAATTGTACGCGATGCCGACCGTGCAGCGCCACTTGGAACCGGCACACTGAAAGTTGGTGGTAATTATGCTGCATCACTCAGGTCAGGTGTGCGTGCCCACGATGAGGGATATGCAGCAGCACTGTACCTTGATGCCAAAGAGAAAAAATATATCGATGAATGTGGCCCGGCCAACTTTTTTGCCATCAAAGACAATACTTACGTAACACCCAAATCAAGTTCAATTCTGCCTTCGATAACCAATAAGTGCTTAATACAGTTGGCTGAAGATATGGGACTGAAAGCAGAAAGGCGTCCAATTCCCGTTGAAGAACTTTCAACTTTTGAAGAGTGCGGCGCATGTGGTACAGCAGCCGTAATTTCACCTATCGGAAAAATTGTAGACCGCAACGAAAAACACGAATATGTATATTCAAAAGACGGAAATGTTGGCCCCGTAAGCCAAAAACTTTACAACGAATTACGCGCAATTCAATATGGCGACAAAGAAGATCCGCATGGTTGGGTTACAATTATTGAATAAAAAAACACTATTATTGAAAAGAGGGTTGGTTTTCCTAACCCTCTTTTTTTTGACTTTTACAAAAACTCCTCTTTCAGGGTAAAGCCATCACTCTCCAAATGCATAAAATCTACAGCTCCGGTGCCATTTCGCGACAAAATTCATATTCAGCTACCCAACCCGCCGGAAACCGCAACTAACTTGAATATTTATGATTCTGCCGGCAAAAAAGTTTTTTCATCGCAAATAAAACCTCAACAAAGAAATTATGAGTGCGGGTTTAAATATGAAGCAAAACTTAAAGAAAATGCTGCTTTTTTTATTGTTGAATTGCAAAACAATCAGAGCCGTTTTAGTCAATCTATTTTAAAGCACTAATCATACTTACCGGTCTTTTCCTCAATGCTTACATCTTTTTCAGCAGCAGCTTGCAGCTTTAAGTTGATAAGTGTTGAGGGAGCCTTTTTCAGCACTTCATTTTTTACATCTTCAATAATTTGCATAGCATTTTTCCAGTCGGTTTCAATTACTGTTTCAAACGGGCAAACACGATATTTAACGCCGCTTTGGGCAATAACAGCAATGGCTGAATCGACCACTGCATAAACATCATCAACGCCTTGTGGGAGAACCTGGATGGCTGCATTAATTTGTTTCATATCTAATATTGCTTTGTAGCTGAAAAATTTTTATTATTTGCGTACTTCTACCTCTTTTAAACTTGAAACCTCTTTACTTTGGACTTCCGCCATGCCTTCAATTTCAAATCTTTTAATAATATCTCTATTGTAAAATAAAGTACAACTGTGACATTTTTTACGGTTTTCAAGCCACATATGATTTTTTTGTATTTTTTTGAATAAGGGGGATTCAAGACATTGTTTAAAAGAGTGGTTATGTATAGAAATATCAGAAAACGGCGCAAATGGACAGGGTTCTACCTGACCATTGTAATTAATGTGAAACAGGCCATTGCCCGCTCCCATGCAGCCACCATGAAATTGCTCAATCGCAGAACTTAATATCAATTGATTATGTTTTTTTCTGAAATTGTAAATAAAATCAAAATAAAGGCGTTTTTGTTCCTCAGTTAAGGTCATTTCACTTGTACTTTCCTTGAAAGGCAAATACTCGAAAAAGGAGAATACTTTATTTCCTCTTTTTACCATTTCTTTAATGTACTCGTTATTGCAAACCTCCCTGAAGTTATTTCGTGTAACAGTAACCGACAGACCAAAGAAAATTTTTCGCTTTTTAAGTTGGCGAAATACTTCAAGTGCATTTTGGTATACCCCCGCTCCTCGCCTGTTTTCTGTTTCTTTTTCTCCTTCGAGGCTAATTAAAGGAATTATCTGAGGTTGTTTTTTTATTTGGTTTATAACATCACTATTGAGCAGGGTACCATTGGTGTACACAAGAAAAGTCATATCGCCGAATGGTTTTGTAAGGCTGATTAAATCGCGCATGAAAGGTTCTCCTCCCAGGATAAAAACGAATGTAGTTCCCAACTCCCTGGCTTCTTGCAAAATGGAGGTTATTTTCTCGTCTGTTAACTCCTTATGCTTTTCGTGATCAATTGACTTTTGATAACAACCAGTGCAATTGAGATTACACTTTGCAGTAATTGTCAGCATTAATATAGGAGGAACCTTCAACCCATTTTCACTATGTTTTTTACGTAACAAATGCGCTTTATATTGCTGTCGCATTATTCGAATATAAGTTTTTGTCAGGCTTAAATTCCTTAAAAAGAAGCCAATAGCATGAGCCGATAAAAACTTAGGATTTTGAAAATTATAAAATGAACCGTCATTTATTTTTGGGGCTGGTCGTTGACCTTGGATAGATTCCATGATAATTTTAATTATCAATTAAGCATTGTTTAAAAAACTGAAATAACAAATTTTTTTTTAACTAACCAAATTTTTTATGAATCTGTAACATTCTAATAAAACGATCGTCATAAGAATAGAATCGGCAAATTTTTAACCCGAATTTTCCGATTACATTAATTAACCCTTAAAACCCAAACCCATGAAACCGAAAACTACAATACTTACGGTACTGTCTTTTTTATGTCTTTTTTATTCGGCAGTCGCAAATGCCAATCCTGCACCAGGCATAGTAGAAGGAGAAGTTAGAGAAAGTAAAAGTCAGGAACCCGTTGCATACGCAAATATTGCTTTAGTGCAAAAGGGAACGACAGAAATTGTGGCCGGCATTATTACCAATGAAAATGGACATTTCAGCCTAAAAAGCGTTCCTTACGGCGAATATGAACTTGAAATATCGTATTTAGGCTATAAAAAGGAAACGTTAGAAATTCAGTTAAAAAAGAAAAACAACCCCCTTTCTGTTGGAAAAATTTTGCTGGAACCATCAGCAGAACAGCTCGATGAGGTTGTTGTAGCTGAGGAACGTTTAAAGGGAAAACAGGAAGTAGACCGCACCGTTTATGATGTGAATGATCAGGTCAGAAATGCATCGTCCGACGGAATTGACCTGTTAAAGTACATTCCCGGCGTGTCGGTCGATTTTCAGGATAATATTACGCTTGAAGGAACCGGAAATATTCTTTACCGTGTTGACGGAGTTACACGCGATAAAGAGTTTATAGCGCAACTTCATCCTGAAGATATCAATAAAGTTGAAGTCGTAACAAATCCGGGAGTTGAGTACGATGCGGATATTCAGGCTGTTATCAATGTTGTGTTAAAGAAAAAACGAAGGGGCGGGCGAGCTGCTATTGCGGTACAAGCTCCCAGCCACAACGGATATGTAATGAACGACCGTGCCAGTATTGAATATGGTAACAATAAATTCCGGGTGTTTCTTTCAGACCGGCTGCATGCTGAGAATTTTAATGCGTTTCAAACAACCGAAACACGGTTAACCACAAACGGTAATCAAGTCTCTTTGTATGAAGAAGGAAAGGGCACAGCACAATGGCTAAACAATAACACCAGTTACGGCATCGACATCTTTATTAATGAGAAAAATACCGTGAATTTGTATGGTAGCTATTATTTACACCAAAGCAACCACCTTGATTATTTGCAACATGGGCAAAAACGATTAAATGGAATGCTGACAGATGAATATAGTTTGCAAATGGATAATGAATCAGAAGGCGGAGGACTGTATAACTCTTTTTATTATAAACATGACGATAAAGAAAAGAAAATGACTATCACCAGTCAGATGAATTATTACAACTATCAATCAACCGATAATAATAAATATAATTATTCGTATACTTTTATTGATTCTGAACTCGATGAACCCCTGCAAGTAAAACGTTTTGAAGATATTGATAACAACCGGAATATGGTACAATGGAAAAACGATTTCTCTAAAGTAATCGGAAATGTTAAAATGAAGGTTGGTTACTGGAGTTATTATCAATGGTACAATAATACCTTTCAGGCAGATCAAAATATCAACCGTGATTTTAAATTCAATGAACTGCGGCAGGAAGGCTACTTAAGTGGTGCCGGCTCATTCGGGAAACTCAATTATAATGGTGGTTTGCGACTGGCTTATTCGCACAGCAACATCGACTCATCGGCCACCAATGAATATCTGGAATGGTTACCCCAAATGAGCTTGCAATACGGATTATCTAAAACCTCTTCGTTAAAGTTTTCTGCCCGCAGAAGAATAAACCGACCGGGAATGAATCAGCTCAATCCGTTCGAAACCATGACAGACAGCTTGACCATCAACCGGGGAAACCCAAAGCTTGAGCCTCAAATTTTAAATCGGGCCGAACTACAATATGCCATCAATATAAAATCAAATTATATTGCCCCCAAAATTTATATTGACTATACAACAAACAGCGCGCAGAATAATTCCCGGATAAGCGATGAGGGCATTTCGATTATTCAACCCGAAAATGTTGGGGAACGTTATGAATATGGGCTGTCTCTCACAACCGCATTAAGCCCTTTTAAATGGCTAAAAATAAATATGAACGCAAGCATATTCAACACAAAAGTAAAAGGGCCCGATAATTATTCAGATGAGCTGGCCAGTTGGCGGGCAAATGGCGCAATAATCGTTTCGCCCTGGAGTGAGAAGGAGATTGGTTTTATGGTCTCTGCTCAATATCAGGGAACGAGGTTGCAGTTTAAACAAAAAAATTCGCGAGACTTGCTGTTTTTTGTCGGGGTAGATGCTACCATTTACAAGAATCTGAAAGGATCTGCCTTTATTGTACCTATAAACGGACATTTTACATACGGGGCACAAGAACGAATCGATGATAATTACTATTATAAAAATGTGGGAGAAATTGATCTATCCTACTTGTTTGCTGCAGAACTTTCTTACAAATTCAGTTGGGGCAAAAAACCAAAAAAACTTAATCGCTCTACCGATTACGAGCAAGATGGAACAGGAGGCACTTTGTAAATGCCCGTATTCTTGCGGATATGGCGTTTAAGTTGCAGGGTTAATTTTGGGAGGGCCGTTTCCGGAGCAATTCGGAGCGGCCTTTTTCTACTTTTTTTGTGCAAAACATCCTCCGTGTGTCCGAAAAGGAACACTTATAGTACCTAAAAAGTTGCTTGTGGATTTACAAAGCACTGAATATAAGCACTATAAGCTCGTGTGGCACGATGTGTGAAAAGTTTATACAAAAAGTATAGAAAATAATTAACCCGTTTAAATCTGAATTCTTCTGACCCGGGAATTCGGTAAAAACCCTTAAAACCTAAACCCATGAACACACAAAAATTTTTAATTGCAATTATGTTTGCGCTCGCCATTTTTTGCAGTGCAAATATTTACGCCAACGAAAAACCCGGTAAAATTCACGGAAGTATTGTTGAGCAGCATTCAAACCAGCCAATCCCCTATGCAAATGTAGCTTTAATTGACCTGAAAACGCATAATATTGTTACCGGCGGAATTTCAAGTGAACAAGGTACTTTTGTGCTCGAAAACGTTGATTTTGCCAGGTACGAACTACAAGTTAGCTATCTGGGATATCAGAAATGTACTCTTGCCGTTGAGGTTTCACCGGAAAACAGTTCGTGCGATATAGGACAAATAAAACTGGAGCCAAGTGCAGAAAAACTAAACGAAATTCTTGTAGAAGAAGAGCGCCTGAAAGGAAAACAGGAAATAGACCGCACCGTTTATACGGTTAATGAAAAAATACAAAAGTTATCGCAAAACGGCACAGATGTACTCAAACACATTCCCGGTGTTAGTGTCGATTTTCAGGATAATATCACCCTCGAAGGAACCGGAAATATTTTATACCTGGTAAATGATATTCCCCGCGACCAACAGTTCATCGCACAATTAAACCCCGCAGATTTTAACAAAGTTGAAGTAATTACCAACCCGGGCGTAGAGTACGATGCCGATATTGATGCTGTTATCAACATTGTACTAAAAAAACGCCCAACCGGAGGTCGCGGTGGCATCAGCCTTACGTTGGCAGATCCGAAAAAAATTGCCAGTAATCATCGCGCTAATCTGGAATATGGTGGCGAAAAGTTTCGGGTTTATTTGTCAGACAACCTCAATTACCAATCATACAAAGCTTTTTCAAAACAGGAAACACGTGTGGGTGAACCGGGAAATCAAACTCACTTGATACAAGAAGGCGATGGCTATGCAAGCTGGACAAGAAATAATTTGAATTACGGCCTCGATGTTTTCATTAACGAAAAAAACACAATCAACTATTATGGAAGTTCCTATATTTATCGTAGCTTTCAGGATGATATTGATGAACACGGAATTCAAAAATTCAACAATAATTTAGTTGCTGAGTACGATTTACTGACCAACATGAAATCGATTGGCCGGGGTTTGTATAACTCGTTGTATTATAAACACGATTTTAAAGGAAAAAGACACAATTTTACCAGCCAGGTAAACTACTACACGTATAAATCAGATGCCAATAACGAATATGGTTTTTTATACACTTACCTGGATAGCCTTTTACCGAATCCTTTTATTTTAAACCGTTCCGAAGATATTGAAAACCATCGCGAAATGGTCGAATGGCGCAACGATTACGCTGTACCAATCGGCAATTATAATCTAAAAGGCGGTTACTGGAGTTACTACCAGTGGTACGATAACTATTTTAATAATGAAATCGGACAAAATCGTAACTTTATTTACAATGAACTCAGACAAGAAGCCTATGTGAACGGCAACGGAGCTTTTGGAAAATTACAGTGGAATACGGGTATACGAATGATATATTCCCGCAATCGAATTGATCAGAAAGCGACAAATACGTATACGGAATGGCTTCCTCAACTTAGCCTGATGTACGGAATTAAAAAAGGCCAATCGCTACGCTTTACCGCCCGCCGACGCATAGCACGCCCCAGTTTAAACCAGATGAACCCGTTTGAAACCTTTACCGACAGCGTTACCATTAATAGCGGTAATCCCGATTTGGATCCGCAACTTATAAACCGCGCAGAATTACAATACGCCATCAATTTTAAATCGAACTACATAGCACCAAAAGCTTATTTCGAATACACGACCAACAGTATTCAACAGTCACATTCAATTAATGAAGCCGGATATACGATATTACAACCAGAAAACGTTGGAGAACGCACAGAATACGGATTATCATTAACCTCTGCCGTCAATTTTTTCCGTTGGTTCAGGCTTAATATGTTCGGACGTATCTATAATGTCAAAGTCGGAGGTTCAGACAATTATTCTGAATCGTTATGGAGTGCCAGTGCCAACGGATCAGCCATATTCACACCATGGAAAGAACGAAACATAAGCTTTATGGCCATAACCCAGTACATGGGACCGCGTTTGGGCCACAAATTAGTAAGAACACGAGATGTTTTGTTTTTAGTTGGTGTAAATGCCGATATAAAAGACAATTTCAGCGTAAAAGCAGTTTTCAATCCAATGAGCCAAAAATTCAAATATGATGCTACCGAGCGCACAGGAACTAATTATTATGCATATCAGGAAGGCCGTGTAGATGTGAGCCAATTATTCATGGTTACCCTTTCTTACAATTTTAAATGGGGACAAGAGCCTAAAAAATTAGAACGATCCACAGAATATGAAAGCGATGGTGGCAACGGTTTGTTTTAAGACGAACTTTTGAGGCTATAGCTTCCATGGGTTAAGTTTTTGGGTGCCGTGCCGGCTTATGCTGGTGCGGCTTTCCGGTTTTTAGGAATAGAATTGTTCCTTAATATTTATACCGCACACCAAAAGACTTTATCTTTGCAACAAATTAGAAAACCTATTTTATGTATTTTTATAAAACCATACTGTTCGCACTGATTTTTATTTCGACCACTGCTTTTTCACAAATCCCATCAGGATATTATGATGATGCAGATGGCCATACAGGCACAACTTTACGCCAGGCGCTACACGAAATTATTGACAATCATAATTCGCAATCGTACAGTTCCCTTTGGTATCATTTTGAGGATACAGACAAAAAAAGTAATGGCAAAGTATGGGACATGTACTCTGATGTTCCGGGTGGCACTCCGCCGTATGAATTCACATTTGGCTCCGACCAATGCGGAAACTACCAAAATGAAGGCGATTGTTACAATCGCGAACACTCCTGGCCAAAAAGCTGGTTCAACGAGGGCTACCCGATGGACACAGACCTGTTTCACCTTGTACCATCAGATGGTTACGTCAATGGGCAACGAAGCAATCACCCTTACGGCGAAACGCGCGACCCTTTCTGGGAATCTTTGAACGGCTCCAAAGTTGGGCAATCATCATTCTCCAATATGAGCGGAACCGTTTTTGAACCTGTCGATGCCTATAAAGGCGATTTTGCCCGCAATTATTTTTACATGGTTACGCGCTATTACAATGAAGATAATGGCTGGGACTCCAACGAACTTGTCAACGGTGCAGATTTGACAACTGTTGGTGTGGCACTGCTTAAAAAATGGCACGAACAAGATCCGGTGAGCCAAAAAGAAATAGACCGGAACAATGCTATTTACGATATCCAAAATAACCGAAACCCGTTTATTGACCACCCTGAATATGTTGATGATATTTGGGGAAACATTAATACACCCCCCTATTTTGAAGATTTTATCGATAATTTCACCATGGTTGAAGGCGAAACCGAAAATTATACCATCAGCTTTAACGATGATGATTTAAACACAGTAAGCTTTAGTATAGAATGTATTTTTTGCAATGCTGATTTTATCAGTTTTTCAGAACCCGCATCAGGAACAGTGAATATTGAGTTTTCTCCTGATTTTAACGATGCCGGGATATACTCATTAGCAGCGATACTAGAGGACGGAACAAACGATGAAGTGAATTTCTCGTTTCAGATTACGGTAGAGGAAGGAAATGGCATTGTTGATTCCAAAAACTATTTCAGCGTATTTCCCAACCCTGCACAGGGTAATTTCATTATTAGTACTACCAATGCTATAAGTCCACAAGCGATTGTTAAGGTCTATGATATTTCCGGACAGTGCGTTACAAACATTCCTGCCGAAAACTCACCGCAAATTGTTTTTGGACATGATTATAGCCCTGGCACATATATTTTGAAAGTGATTGACCGCGAAAACATTTTCACCAAAAAACTGATTAAACAATAAATCAATGGATTTTTTAACAGACGATAATTTCCTGATTTTCGTCATTATTGCACTCGGTTTTTTACTCGGACGCATCAACATAAAAGGCGTAAGTTTGGGCGTTTCAGCCGTGATGTTTGTGGCACTGATTTTTGGCCACTATGGACTGAAAGTACCCGGCACCATTCAAACCATTGGCTTGGTGCTGTTCCTATACACAATTGGCATACAAGCCGGACCTGGTTTTTTTGCATCTTTTAAAAAAGACGGTCGGCGGTTGGCCCTGCTGGCTGCCGGTGTGATGTTCACAGGCGGTTTGCTAACCTGGTTGCTGATCGCTCTTTTCGGAGTCGATTCAAATATTGCCGTAGGACTATTTAGCGGAGCCATGTCGAGTACTCCCGGATTGGCCGCAGCCATTGACATCACCGGATCGCCAATGGCTTCAATCGGCTACACTATCTCTTATCCCTTTGGCGTAATTGGCGTAATTGTTTTTGTGAGGTTGCTCCCAAAATTATTGAAGAAAGATATTGCAACTGCCGAGACAGAATTCCAAAAAGAAGAAGCAATGGAGCACCCGGCCATCATCCAAAAACACTTTGTGGTAGAAAATGAAAATGTCGACGGGCAAATAATCCGCGATTTGAATATCAGGCAAATTACCGGAGCCATGATTAGCCGAATAAAACACAAAGGAAAACCTGCAACTGTACAGGCCGAAACAGTTGTGCATTTAGGCGACATTATCAGAGCTGTTGGAACTGCTGAATCTTTAGAAAAAATAGAACAATTCCTGGGGCCGGAAACGCAGGAAGAAATCAAGCTAGAAAAAAACCATGCGGTCAGGTCTCTTCTTGTAACCAATAAAGAAGTTGTAAACCGCACAATTCCGGAACTAAACATGCTTGTGGCGTACAATGCAGTTATTACGCGTATTCGCCGTGCAGGAATAGACATTGTGCCCGACTCGAAAGTAAAATTGCAAATGGGCGATAAAATTATTGTATCGGCCAAAACTGCAGATATGCCCTCAATTGTGCGCATTTTTGGCGATTCAAACAAAGACCTTTCCGATACAGATTTTCTACCAATTGCCATTGGTGTTGTGCTTGGGTATGTTTTAGGGAATATTTCCGTTTCGCTCGGCGATTATGCTTTCAGCCTTGGGTTAACCGGCGGCGTTTTGCTCATTGGTTTACTTTTGGGCAGAACCGGTAAAACAGGGCCATTCGTATGGACGCTCAGTGGAGCTGCAACACAATTGTTGCGCCAACTGGGGCTTATATTTTTTCTCGTCGCAGTAGGTGCCAATGCCGGAAACCATATTGTAGAATCTTTCCGGCAATATGGCATTGAATTGTTTTTATACGGCGTAACCATTACCCTCCTGCCGCTTATTTTTATTGTTTTAGTTGACAGTCTTTGGCTGAAAATGAACATTTTATCATTTTTGGGCGCACTTGCAGGAGCCGTTACCAGTACACCGGCACTAGCAGCCGTCGATCCCATGACCAAAACCAATGCCCCGCACGTGGCTTATGCAACCATTTATCCTATTGCAATGGTACTATTAATTATTACGGTAAAAATTTTATGTGTTCTGTAATATAAAAAATTCCATAGTTAACTCTAAAAATATTCATATATTTGCATATCATAAATATGTAAAAATCCACATCATGAAAGTATCTGAACTCAATATTGACCAATTAGAAAGCGCTGCCAGCATGCTCAAAGCCATTGCTCACCCTATGCGCATCGCTATTCTGAGTTTTTTGGAAGACGGTAAAAAAATGACCGTTACTGAAATCCATCAAAAACTCCAGATCGAACAATCAACAACTTCTCATCACCTGGGAATACTAAAAGATAAAGGCGTTTTGTGTTCCAAAAGAGAAGGAAAAAACACTTATTATTTTTTGAAGCACGAACGGTTGAGCAATATCATTGAATGCATTGGAAAGTGCACCGTGGAATAATCGTAATTAATAAGTGCCCTGTAATTTTGAAACCATTAAAGATTACCGGGCTTTTCTAAACCTTTTCTATTAGATGCTTTTTGGGGTGTGAACCAGGAAATCTTTTTGAACAAAAATGAAGTTAGGTTTGTCTAATTAATACATTCAAAACTAATTAATTGTAGAATCAAAAAAATATTCTTATGAACAAAATGGTTAAAGTTATTGAAGTTATTGCTGCATCTGATAAAGGATTTACAGAAGCAACGCAAAATGCAGTAGAACAAGCATCTAAAACCGTAAAAAACATTAAATCGGTTTACATTAAAGAAATGAATGCAAATGTTGAAAACAACAAAATTGTTTCTTATGCAGTAAATGCAAAAATTTCTTTTGAAGTAGAAAATTAATGTTTTTATGTAAAACCGGAATTCATTTTCATGATTATCCTGCCAAACAGAAAAAAAATGAATTCCTGGCGGGTATGCTAATGCCCGCAATTTTTCGAAATAAATTCTTATGGTAAGTCCCCGTTGATTAGCATATTTTTCGATTTATGAGAATAATACTGTATTTCCGGGGGCTTTTATTATATTCAAAACTTACCTCTTTATACACTGCAAAATGGTTTCGACCAATTTCGGGACAATGTTGATTTTGTGGACAATAGCATTTATTTTACTTTCTTTTAAGGGGAAATAGGAGTAACCCGTAATGCCAATTATGGGACACTTATATCGTTTCAATATTTCTTGCAAAAGCGCATCAAGCTCATCCGCAGCAGGCTCTTCCAAATCAATTATTGCAACATCAATTTTTTTTGAGACAGGTGTTTCGAAGAAGCCGGCGGGTGAAGTACAAACGATATCAACACCCGAAGATTCCAGCACCTCTTCCAGCAGGAGACGATCGAAATCGTAAATATTAATAATTAAACAGGTTTTGCTTTTTAATACGTCTGTATATTCTTCCATAAAAAAAGGTGTCAGCAAAATTTAGATTTTCCACGTTCCGGGTATCGCCAAATACCTTGCCCTGGATAAAACCCAAATAGCCAAACACCCTTTATGGTGACTAGCATATCTTCTTCCGGGCTTTAAATAATCTGGCGATTTAGGAACAGAAGAATGACTACTAAATTTTTATTCGTTTACGTTGAGTCAAAGATATAAAAAAACAAAGAGCAACAAAAAAATTGACCAATACCTGCTTCCACTCTACAAAACGAAGGCTACAATTCATTATTAATCAAAGCTTTTGTATGTGGGTTTTCTATATCGATTTTGGGTATACCACCTATTGTCAGCTTTTCATTTTTGCTCGTTTACGATCATTTTCATTTAGTAAAACTTTACGTAACCGTATACTTTTGGGTGTTATCTCCACATACTCATCTTTTTCGATATACTCCAGGGCATCTTCGAGAGAAAACTTTATGGGCGGTGCTGCCATAACTTTTTCATCGGAACCACTTGCGCGCATGTTCGTAAGTTTTTTGGTTTTGGTAACATTCAATACAAGGTCGCCTTCACGGGTATTTTGTCCAATTACCTGGCCCGCATAAACATCTTCTCCCGGGGCAACAAAAAACCGGCCGCGATCTTGTAATTTATGAATGGCATAAGCAATAGCAGTACCACCTTCCATGGCAATTAGTGAGCCGTTCTGGCGCTCTTTTATTCGACCAACTTCCGTGCGGTATTCAATAAAACGGTGGTTCATAATAGCTTCGCCTGCAGTAGATGTAAGCACCTGGTTGTTTAGACCGATAAGGCCGCGCGATGGTATTTCAAATTCAATATTGATCCTGTCGCCTTTTCTGAACATGTTTTTCATTTCGCCTTTTCGCTGGCTCACCATTTCAATTACGGTACCTGAAAATTCATCGGGCACGTCAACGGTAAGCTCTTCGAAAGGTTCACATTTTTGGGCGCCAATCATTTTGTACAATACCTGAGGCTGGCCCACTTGCATTTCATAACCTTCGCGACGCATATTTTCAATAAGGATAGACAAATGCAGAATACCACGTCCGTAGACATTAAATTTGTCTGCCGAATCGGTTTCATGTACTTGCATGGCGAGATTTTTTTCCAACTCTTTTTCCAGTCGGTCTTTAATATGGCGCGAGGTTACAAATTTGCCTTCTTTTCCATAAAACGGACTGTTATTGATGGTAAACAACATGCTCATTGTAGGTTCATCTACGGCTATTGGATCCAGTTGTTCGGGGTGTTCAAAATCTGCAATTGTATCACCGATTTCAAATTTTTCAAGACCTACAATGGCCACAATCTCGCCGGCTTCGGCACTTGCAACTTTTTTACGCTTGAATCCGTCAAACACAAACAACTCTTTTATGGTTTGCCTGGCAATAGTTTTATCTTTTGAGATCAGCGCAATTTGTTCTTCAGCTTTGAGTGTGCCACGGAACACTTTTCCGATGGCTATACGCCCCACGTAGGATGAATAATCGAGTGAGGTGATGCGCATTTGCAAGTGGCCTTTTTCAATTTCAGGGGCCGGAATATGGGTTGCAATTCCATCGAGCAATGATGTTATGTCGTTTGTCCGTTTTTGTACATCGTCAGACATCCAACCTTCTTTGGCTGAACCATAATAAGTAGGAAAATCCAATTGCTCATCGCTGCCATCGAGGTTGAACATGAGCTCAAATACTTCTTCCTGAACCTCAAGTGGCCGACAATTGGGTTTGTCAACCTTATTAATTACAACCAGAGGTTTTAATCCCAGTTCCAGTGCTTTTTGCAATACAAAACGCGTTTGGGGCATGCAACCTTCAAAAGCATCGACCAATAGCAATACACCATCAGCCATATTCAAAACACGCTCTACTTCGCCGCCAAAATCACTGTGGCCAGGCGTATCTATAATATTGATTTTTATATCGTTATATTGCACAGAAACGTTTTTAGAGAATATGGTTATACCGCGTTCCCGCTCAAGATCGTTACTATCCATGATAAGTTCTCCCGGGGTTTCGTGTGCCCCAAAGGTTTTACATTGGTGCAATATTTTATCGACCAACGTGGTTTTCCCATGGTCTACGTGGGCAATAATTGCCACGTTTCTAATGTGTTGACTCATTGTGTTGAAATATTAGTAAACAAAGAAAGTTATAAATACAAAAAAAGGCTGCCCTGTACCGACAGCCTAATTATTTTGTGTATGCTGTAAAAATTTTATTCGTTATTGTCTTCTTCCTGGGGAATATTTTCAGGAGAGGGTGCATTAACAGGAGCCTCAACATTTACGCGTTCTTCAAGCTCTGATTTTACCTGCTCTTGTTCCGGGCGGGGCATTGTATATACAGCTAATACATTCAGTACAAAAAATACAATGATTAGAACCCATGTGGCTTTTTCCAGAAAATCTGCAGTTTTCCGCACACCCATAACTTGTGTATTACCAGCAAAATTTGCTGCCAAACCGCCTCCTTTGGAGTTTTGTACCAAAACAATCAGTACAAGTAATATCGCCACTACAATGATTAATGCTGAAATGAAGTAATACATTTTATCTTCTTTTATTGATTATTGATAATTTTTTTAATTTCTTGAATCCGGGCTGCAAAGTAAGTATTTTTTTCGGGATATTTCAAACTTAATTTTTCATAAGTAGCTATGGCTTTTTCATATAATTTTTGTTTTATGTATATTTTCGCCATTGTTTCGGTCATAAATTCAGCATTTTCAGTTGTGCTTTCCTTTGTATACTTCTGTATTTCAGACTCTTTACTTTCGCTTACATCTCGCCGTCTTTTTTTGTCGGTAATTGAAATAAAACGGTCTATAATATCATTATTTTTGTCTGTTTGGGGTTTCTTTTTGCCGGCTTTTTGTTGTGCCTTTTTTATATTTTGCGCCAGCCAGTCTTTTGTATCGTCTGTTAATTCATCACTTGATTTGTCAATTTGCGATTGAAGGTCGTATTCCCGTTTGTATTCTTCCTGTTTAACATGGCCATCAGGTTGTTTTTCCGGCATATATTCGTAGTCAAAAAACAAAAGACCTTGTTGCTTTAGTGTGTTTTCAATTTCTTTTTTGCGTAATAGCCGGTTTTCTTGTTGCCGTAGCTCTGCTGAAGATACTTGTTGCAAATTATCTTGAAAATGCTCCCGCCCCTCAAGTGGTTCTTGTGAAACGAAAACCACATTTTTGGGTTCAATATGCAACCATTCGTACAAATGTTGCCGGTCGCCGGTTTGCAACGCTATTTGCTGCAAATGCTTACTGAAACGAAACGAACCGTTCATGAGTTGCGATTTTAACAGTAATGCCTGGGCGGCCTGAAACCAGGGATATTCCTCAACTAATTGCTCAATTTCATTTAAATCACCGGGTTTAAGGTTTGCAGGCTGCTCAAGTAATTGATAAAATCTGTCGGGCTTCATATTGTGCTTTACCAGTTTACAACTGATGAATTGAAAATATCATCGGTCAGTTTCTCAATAATTGTGGCAACTAAACCATCTTCTACATTTGCAAAATTGCTTGTGGTTGCGTAATCGGCGTACTGCGAAAACGATTGTTCAAAATCTGCTTCCTTGTCGTAACGGTTCATATATTTCACCTTAATAGTGATGGTTAGCCTGTTTTCTTCGGCAACAGACACCTGGCCTCCAGTTACAGATGTGGGTTCTACATTATACCCGGTTATTTTTATATCATAGATTAAATCGCCATCGAAATCAACCGGACCCAACCGGGTTTGAGACAACAATTTTTCTGTTATTGATTGCTGCAAGTCAGTTGCCAGAGTCGGATTAATTGTTGGCGCCACGTTTTCAATATCGCGCACAGTAAATGTTTTGGCTTCAATGGGAATTGATGCTCCTGTAAATGAGTACGAAACTGTGCAGGCTGCAAATATTGCCGCAGATATGATAATTATAAATGAGGCGTATATTTTATGCTTCAATATCATATTCTTTTATTTTTCTGTACAACGTGCGTTCTGAAATCCCCAGGTCTTTGGCTGCCAGTTTACGACGGCCTTTATGCTTGTCTAGTGCTTTTTTTATGAGTTCTTTTTCTTTATCGGCCAGTGATAATGATTCTTCAACGTATTCTTCTGTATCTTCGATAATGTCTTTGTCTTTACTTTGTGGTTGGGGTACAGGATTACTAAAATTGGCTGTGGGTTTCTCGTACTTGTTCCCCGGATGTAAATATTTCTCAGGCATTTCTGATGGCAGGTTTGTTGCCTGATTATTCATATTATCGAGAATTCGCGCATTTTCTTTACGATTTGTATCATCGTCTGTGCCATTTTCCATCATGTTATACACAACACGCTTCAGGTCGGCCATGTCTCTTTTCATGTCGAACAAAACTTTGTACAATATTTCGCGCTCCGATGCAAAAGATTGGCCTTCGTCTTTTTTTGCCAATGCCGGCAGGTGTGTTATGTTGATATCGGGCAGATACTGCCTAACGGTTTCGGCTGATATTTCTTCGCCGCCCTCAATTACGGCAATTTGCTCTGTTATATTTTTCAGCTGACGGATATTTCCCGGCCACCTGTAATTTTCGAGCAGGCGCATGGCTTCATCACTAATGCTGATGGGCGGCATGCCATATTTGTCGGCAATGTCGGTTGCGAATTTTCGAAAAAGGAACCAGATATCATCTTTGCGTTCACGAAGTGGCGGAATAATAATTGGAACCGTATTTAAGCGGTAATAAAGATCCTCGCGAAACTTACCGTCCTGCACGGCTTTTTCTACGTTTAAATTGGTTGCGGCCACTACCCGAACGTCTGTTTTTTGTACTTTAGACGATCCTACGCGCATGTATTCGCCCGATTCCAGTACGCGAAGTAACCGAACTTGTGTAGACAGAGGTAACTCCGCTACTTCATCCAGAAAAATGGTGCCCTCGTTGGCAACTTCAAAATATCCTTTACGACCTTCATGCGCTCCGGTAAACGATCCTTTTTCGTGTCCGAAAAGTTCGCTGTCGATGGTTCCCTCAGGAATGGCTCCACAGTTTACTGCTATATATTTGGCGTGTTTACGAATACTGTTTTCGTGAATAATTTTCGGAAATGTTTCTTTTCCGGTTCCACTTTCACCGGTAATCAGTACGGCCATATCTGTTGGTGCAACCTGCAATGCAATGTTGATAGCGCGGTGTAAACCCTCTGAGTTTCCTATAATTCCGTGGCGTTGTTTTACCCGTTGAATATCTTTATCCATAATTTAGTGTCATTTTTACAACCAACTGACAAAATTACAATTTTCATTCCTAAAATGAAGGTGCAAAGGTAACTTTTTTGTTGCCGTAGTGAGTAAATGAGAATGATATGTGCAAAAATTACTACTTCGGTTTAGTCAAGATTGATAATCCACTGAGCGTCTTCTTTAATGGTGGTGTAAGTGCTGGTGCTGAAGCGCTTACTAAAGCGTGCATCCCAAAACCACTTTTCAACCTTTTTGCGTGCTTCTTCAGTCATTTCTGTGCGATCTGTACGAAAAAAATAGTATTGCAGTATGATAATATGGATTTGATAAGAGGACAGTCCGGTGGTAATGCGCATATCGTACAATAAATCTACAGCGCGGCTAATGGCGAGTTGTGTACGGTGCCACAAATTGCCGGCCAGTTCCGGATTGAGCTTTAACTGATATGAGTTACGGCAATCGTCAAAAGCATTGAGTGCCAATGAATGGGTAAAAACTTTTTCTGTGAGCCCGCCGGCTTTTTCAATTTTTTGTATGCTGTTGACCTCATCAATTTTTTCTTTCAGATCAAAATCTGTCGACCAGGTTGTAGCATGCACCAAATCAAAAGAAGAGAGGCGTTTTCCGCCCTGGTTGATACGTTCAAAAATTTCTACAACCTCATCCAACTCATAATTTAGTGTTTTTACGACACTTACGGGGTAGTTTTTCATAATGTCGTGCACTTTGAGCCAGTTTGTGTAAATACGTTCTGAATCGTTTTTCAGCTTTTCGGCCACTTCTTTAAATGCATCATCATCTAAAATTTTCCATGCAGGAATAGCATATTTTTCATTTTTCCGGCGGGGAACACGGAACGATTCTGCAGCAGGGTTGAAGCAAATTTGCGCATAATTGCCTTTATCGTTTTTCAATCCTTTCAGTGCCATATACAGGGAGAGAATTCTTTGCTGCCCGTCAAGAATAAATTGTGTTGCTCCGTCGGTTTCTTTTTGTTTAATCAGGAGGTCTTCTGTAGTATGTATAAAATGACGGTACTTTTCAGGAGCAATCCAAAGGAAAAACGTACCAATTGGATATTGCATAAAAATACTATTCAACAGCAATACAACTTTAGGGCGCTCCCATCCGTAATCGCGCTGAAAACGGGGAATTTTAATTTCCCCGGCTTGCAATTTCTCCAATAAGTCAGGTAAAGTCCAGTCGCCAACAATTTGAATATTTGTATCTGTCATAAGGCCACAAATTTGTTTTGCACAAGATAAAAAATTCTGAGTATAAAAATTAGTTTAAAATGAATAAAATGCAATGCGACTAAGTGCAAATGATAAAAAAGTCTATCTGCAAATCCACGTAAAAACACCTGAAACCAACACTATTTTTCTACCGTATTGATAAAACATTTGGAACTGTTAATCAATTAGATTGTTACCGAATTACGATTAAAATAAGCAGCAGAATACCTATTAAAAAAGATGAAGAGTTTAGTTTTATTCCCAATTATTTCTAAATTTGTTGGGGTACAAATTTGATAATTCTACCATCATGCGGGCAATTTTTATATTGATACTAATCTCTATTTTTTCGCTTAATGCCATTGCAGCTGATAATGAGCATAAAGAAAATTCAGAAAAAGAGCTGGATGTAAAAGAAGTAATTATTGGCCATATTGTTAATGATTATAGTTGGCATATCCTTACTACTCCGGATGGCACACACGTCTCTGTCCCGCTACCTGTAATTTTATACAGCAGCCGGAGTGGGTTTCATTTTTTTATGTCAAGTAAGTTCCATCATGGACATGAACCATACAAAAATTTCAAAATTGCCCACGAAGGGTACAATAAAGGTCGCGTTGTGGAATTTAAAGAAAATGGAGAAATCTACGAAAGCGGCCTTATAGACTTGTCTATCAGCAAGGTAGTTGTGGGGGTTTTTGTGGCATCTATTATCGTATTAATAATTTTTCTTCAGGCTGCAAAAATTGCCAAACGAGGTTCTCATTTACCACCAAAAGGAGTTTTAGCATTTGTAGAGCCTTTAATTTTATTTGTAAAAGATGAAATTGCAGAGACCGCTATAGGGAAAAAGCATCATCAATTTTTACCCTATCTTTTAACCGTTTTCTTTTTTGTGTTTTTTGCCAATTTGTTGGGTCTTATACCTATTCCCCCGTTCGGCGCCAACGTAACCGGCAACATTTCAGTTACAGCCTCGCTGGCTTTTATTACATTCGCAATAACTGCGGTTCGGGGAAATAAAAATTATTGGGGGCATATTTTTAATACACCCGGCGTTCCCTGGTGGTTAAAAATTCCTGTGCCTCTTATGCCCTTTGTAGAGGTCGTTGGTGTATTTACAAAACCTATTGTGTTGGCCATTCGTTTATTTGCCAACATGACGGCCGGGCATATAGTAATGTTGGCGTTTATAACGTTGATTTTCATTTTTGGTGCATTATCACCTATTGCTGGTTTTGTTATTTCGCCAATTTCTGTTCTTCTTACCGTATTCATGATTATATTGGACGTACTCGTTTCATTTATCCAGGCTTTTGTATTTACGCTTCTATCAGCCATTTATTTTGGAATGGCTGTGGAGGAGCATCATTAATAAATCGTAAAAATTATTATTATGGTATCATTATCAGTATTACTTGCAACAAGTGTAGGTTTGGGCAAACTCAGTGCCGGTCTTGGAGCCGCAATTTCCGTGGTCGGTGCTGGCTATGGAATTAGCCACATTGGTGGTAAAGCCATGGAGGCCATTGCCCGTCAACCAGAAGCTGCGAACGATATTCGTTCCAATCTGATTGTTTCGGCTGCCTTGATTGAAGGAGTAGCGTTTTTCGCTATTGCTGTAACTTTCCTTATTCTTTTTGTGTAAGGATAAACAAAACAGGTTCCGTTCGGCGATTGGCCGTTCGGGCCTTTTCTAAAACCAAAAAAATAGCATAACTATGGAAATTATAATGCCTGAATTAGGGGTAATTTTTTGGTCTGTACTCGCATTTCTTATCGTATGGTACATTCTGCGCAAATATGCGTGGAAACCTATATTGAAAATGCTCAGTGAAAGGAATAAAACTATTGCCAATGCGCTTAAATCGGCTGATAAAGCACGCATTGATATGGAGAAATTTCAGGCTAAAAACGAGGAGCTCCTTAAAGCAGCCAAATTAGAACGTGAGCAACTTCTTAAAGAAGCGCGCGATACACGGGCAAAAATTATTAGCGAAGCAAGCGAAAATGCAAAAGATGAGGCCGGCAAAATGATTGAAAAAGCCAAAAAAGATATTCAATCAGAAAGAGAGACTGCTTTTGCTGAAATGAAAAACGAAATTGTGGATTATGCCATTCAAATATCTGAAAAAATATTGCGCAAAGAATTTGAAAATAAAAAGACGCAGAAAGAAGCGGCCGAGCGCTATATGAAAGATATTAAAATCAATTAGCCCCAATAAAGCCATAACCTATGAACGACAGTATTATAATTAGGAGATATGCCCGGGCATTGTTCAAACTTGGAAAAGAAAACAACAGGCTCGAAACTTATTATCACCAAATGAAAGGACTGCAAACCGTGGTTAGCCGGGAGGATAATTTTAGTTTCTTGCTCGATAACCCCATAATAACAATTTCAAAAAAGAAAAATATTTTTGATCAACTCTTTTCCGGAAAAGTTCATCAAGATATCCTGAATTTTTTAAAACTACTCATCACAAAAAACAGGGAAATGTACCTTGAAAATATCATTAGGGCATTTTTAGATATGTATCAGGTGCACGCCAATATACAAAAAGTAGAACTTACTGCTGCAATAGAATTTGACGAGGAAATTCTTGCACAAATACGGTCTCTTGTTGATCATAAAACAGGCAAATCCAGCGAGATAGAAACCAAACAAGAAAAAGAACTCATAGGTGGGTTTATTCTTCGTATTGGCGATAAACAACTCGATGCATCTATACAAGGAAAACTCAAATCAATAAAAAAGCAATTATTAAATTAACTCATTAAACATCAAATATAATGGCTGAAATTAAACCTGCCGAAATATCGGAAATCCTCAAAAAAGAAATAGCCGGAATAAGTTCAGAGTCCGGTTTTGAAGATGTTGGTACCGTACTTACCATCGGGGACGGAATAGCCCGTGTATATGGATTAAAAAATGCCAGAGCCAATGAGTTGGTCGAATTTTCCAATGGAACCATGGGTATTGTGCTCAATTTGGAAGAAGATAATGTCGGAGTCGTTTTAATGGGTGAAACCGGTTCAATAATCGAAGGCGACACCGTAAAACTTTCAGGGCGCATTACATCGATAAATGTTGGTGAACAAATGCTGGGCCGCATCGTGGATACCATAGGCCGCCCCATTGACGGAAAAGGCGATATTGGCGGTGAAACGTTTGAAATGCCTTTAGAAAGAAAAGCACCCGGCGTAATTTTTCGCGAACCGGTAAGTGAACCATTACAAACCGGCATTATTGCCATCGACTCCATGATTCCCATCGGGCGGGGCCAGCGCGAACTTATTATTGGGGACAGACAAACCGGTAAAACAGCCGTTGCCATTGATGCAATCATCAACCAAAAAGAATATTACGATAAAGGTGAACCCGTTTATTGTATTTATGTTGCCGTTGGACAAAAAGGCTCAACTGTGGCACAAGTCGCTGCCACACTGGAGAAATACGGGGCACTTGATTATACGGTAATTGTGGCTGCAAATGCCTCCGACCCGGCCGCATTACAATTCTACGCACCTATGGCCGGCGCAGCAATTGGCGAATACTTCCGCGATACAGGACGTCACGCACTCGTAGTTTTTGATGACCTTTCCAAACAAGCTGTTTCATATCGCGAAGTATCACTGCTGTTACGTCGCCCGCCAGGCCGCGAAGCCTATCCCGGAGATGTTTTCTATTTGCACTCGCGTCTTCTGGAGCGCGGTGCTAAAATTATCAACTCCGATAAGGTTGCACAGCAAATGAACGATTTACCGGAAAGCATTAAAGATAAAGTTAAAGGAGGTGGAAGCCTCACAGCACTCCCAATTATTGAAACCCAGGCAGGAGACGTTTCTGCATATATCCCAACCAACGTAATTTCCATTACCGATGGTCAGATATTTCTGGAATCAGACTTATTTCTTTCAGGTGTTCGCCCGGCCATTAACGTAGGTATATCGGTTTCACGTGTTGGTGGTAATGCACAAATCAAATCAATGAAAAAAGTTGCCGGCACATTGAAAATCGACCTTGCCCAGTACCGCGAGCTGGAAGCATTTTCGAAATTTGGCTCAGATCTGGATGCAGCAACCCAGGCCGTGCTCGATAAAGGTAAACGCAATGTTGAACTTCTCAAACAACCCCAATATAATGCTTATAAAGTTGAAGATCAGGTAGCACTGGTATACTGTGGAACCAATGGTTTACTCAATAAGGTTCCCATAGAAAAAGTGAAAATTTTTGCAGAAGAATTCCTGAACCAGATGAATTCAACGCATCGCAAAACACTTGATACAATACGAGAAGGAAACCTAACGGATGAGGCAAAAGAAACAATGAAAGAAGTGGCCAAAGATATTGCTGATAAATATATTGAAAAATAAGGAACAAATAAATCAGAATTTTATCCTTTTCACTTGGTAAGAAAAACATAACATAGGCAAACTTTTATGGCTAATTTAAAAGAAATACGAACCCGGATTGCATCGGTAAAAAACACGCGGCAGGTAACTTCGGCAATGAAAATGGTTTCTGCTGCAAAATTACGGAAAGCCCAGGATGCCATCCAGAAAATACGCCCCTACACAAACGAACTGCATAAAGTAGCCAGACAAATTGCAGCGGCTACCGAAAACGAACACCAAAGTCCGTTGACAGAATCGCGCGAAGTAGAACGGGTACTTTTTGTGCTTTTTACATCTAATAAAGGTTTGTGTGGCGCTTTTAATTACCAAATTGCAAAGGCTGCCATTCATTATGCGCGGCAAAACTTTTCGCAACAAGGCCTTGTAGAATTTTTAACCATTGGTAAAAAAGGCCATGAGGTTGTAAAACGAGAAGGTTTCAATGTTTGGAAGAATATGGATAGTTTACTCGACGATCATTCATTTGCCCAGAGTGCAGAAACCACCAAAATAATTGTTAAAGAGTTTACCCGTGGTAATTTCGATAAAGTTGTGTTATTCTATAATTCATTTAAAAATGCCGGCGTACAAAAAGTAGCCAGTACAGACTTCCTGCCTGTTGAACTTGAATCTGAGACCGGCGAAGAAGAGCACGATACAAACTATATTTTGGAGCCTTCGGCTGATGAAATAATACAAGATCTCATGCCAAGAATACTCCAAATTACATTTCATAGTGCTTTGCTTGACTCCCTTGCCTCGGAGCACGGTGCGAGGATGACCGCCATGCACAAGGCCACAGACAATGCAACAGACCTTATCCGCGACCTGACTCTAAATTACAATAAAGCCCGCCAGGCTGCAATTACGAATGAAATTTCAGAAATTGTAAGCGGGGCCAATGCACTTGGAAAATAGTAAAAGTCGCTTTAGTTAGTTGTTTCTACAATATGCCACGATATTCAACAACATTTTCTTCATATTTTTGAAAATCTGGCTTTATCGTTTATTTTTGCCTGAAATTTTATAGCAATGTGGGTTAGTATCGCCAGAATTATTCTCAGGAACAGGATCGCATTCCTAATTGGAATAGCAATTATTACAGCATTTTTAGCATGGAAAGGTAAAGATGCGCAAATGTCTTACAAATATGCGCAAATGCTGCCAGAAGGAGACACAACCTACCTTGAAAATGAATACTTTAAAGAAATTTTTGGCGAAGGAGCCAATGTATTTATTGTGGGTGTTCAAGACCCCGATTTTTTTCAGCTTAACAAATTCAACGCCTGGCAGGCATTATCAAACCAATTCCGCCAGATAGAAGGTGTAACACAAGTCGTATCTGTAGGAACAGCTGTCAATATTGACCTTAATCGGCGTAATCAATCTTTTGAAAGCAAACGGGTCTTTCCCGATACCGTTAAAACCCAACATAAACTCGACAGCCTTGTAGAGCAATTTCACGAACTGCCTTTCTACAGGGACATGCTTTACATTGACTCGAGCAAAACATATATAATGGCCATAACGCTTCGCAAAGATGTGCTTAACAGCGAAAAGCGACTCGAGGTAGTTGATAAAATACATGCCATCACAGATAAATATGCCGAGAAATACGATGTAACGCTTGAATACTCCGGCTTGCCCTATTTACGAACCGAAATAACCAAAAAAATCAAGTTTGAACTGGGCATTTTTATGATTTTGGCATTTCTTGTCACATCTATTATTTTATACCTTTTCTTTCGTTCGTTTAAAGTTGTGTTTTTTTCACTTTTGGTTGTTGCCATTGGCGCAGTTTGGTCTTTTGGGTTTATTGTTCTGTTCGGCTTCGAAATTACCATTCTCACAGGAATGATTCCCCCGTTACTAATTGTTATTGGTGTTCCAAATAGTATTTTCCTGCTCAATAAATACCACGCAGAATACAAAAAACACGGAAATAAAATTAAAGCTTTACAGCGAGTTATTCATAAAATTGGCAATGCAATATTCCTGACAAATTTGACCACTGCATCCGGTTTTGCTACTTTTATACTAACAACAAGCGCTATACTTATAGAATTCGGCATATTGGCCTCACTTAATATTTTGGGCGTTTTTCTTTTAGCATTAACACTAATTCCAATCATTTTTAGTTTTTTGCCACCCCCGCGCAGGAAACATATAAAACACCTCGACTATAAACTGGTCAAAAAATTTATTGACAAGCTTGTTGTAATTACAGAAAAACACCGGCCTAAAGTATACATTGTAACCGGAATTACATTGATTATAATCATAATTGGAATTACGCAAATGAAAATAACGGGGTACATGATTGACGATATTCCACACGACGATCCCATGTACCGCGATTTAGAGTTTTTTCAGGAAGAGTTTGGCGGTATCATTCCGTTCGAAATAATGATCAATACCCGCAAAAAAGGCGGCGTGCTGGATTTAGATAACCTAAGAAAAATTGATACACTACAAAACAGGCTTGCACAATACGATGAATTCAGCAAGTCGATGTCTGTTTCAGATGCTGCGAAATTCCTGCGACAGGCATACCGCGGAGGCGACCCCCGAAGGTATAAAATGCCCGTAGAACGTGAACGCGTGCGAATAGCCAGATATTTGCGCGGAGCCGAACAAAGCGACAGCCTCATAAGGTCGTTTATCGATACTTCACGTCAAATTACCCGCATCAGCATGAATGTAAAAGATGTTGGTACCGACGAAATGAAGGACCTTAAACAACAAATCAGGCAGGAAGCAGACAGTATATTCCCACCTGACAAATACGATGTAATTATTACCGGATCCAGTGTAATTTACTCCAAAGGAACCCGTTATCTCATACGCAATTTATTTATTTCATTAGCCATTGCAATAGTTATTATTGCCATTTTCATGGCTTTTATGTTTTACTCCTGGCGCATGGTAGTTATCTCACTGATTCCGAACTTCATACCACTTTTATTGACCGCTGCCATTATGGGATACTTCGGCATTCCCATCAAAGTTTCTACCATACTAATTTTTAGTATTGCATTTGGAATATCTGTAGATGACACCATTCACTTCCTTGCCAAATACCGACAGGAACTCACCGTTTTTAACTGGAATATTTCAAAAGCAGTAACTGAAGCCATTCGCGAAACCGGGGTAAGCATGATGTATACCAGCGTGATTTTGTTTTTCGGGTTCTCTATCTTTTCTGCTTCAGAATTCGGCGGAACACAGGCACTGGGAATACTTGTTTCCCTAACTTTGCTTTTTGCCATGTTTTCAAATCTTATCTTGTTGCCCACATTATTAATGACACTTGAAAAGATTATTACTACACGTGCCTTCCGCGAGCCACTCATCCACATTTATGAAGAAGACGATGATCTGGAGCTTGACGAAATTAAACTCGAAATTGATGATGAAGAAAAAAATGGCGGATAATACGTATTGTATTTCACGCACAAAATGTATAATTTGGTTTCTTTAAAGCACAAAAATAGATAAGTCGGCATGAATATCGATGTCCGGTTTTCTTTGTTAATTTTTCTTTGTTGATTTAAAAATCTTATTATGAACAAAATACTCATTACCGGAGGTGCCGGTTTTATAGGAAGCGCACTGGCTGAAAAGCTCATTGCCGACCCGGATAATTATGTTGTAATTGTTGACGATTTAAGCACCGGAGACTACAATAAACTTCCGGAAAACAAATCAGATAACTGGAAATTTATCAAATGCGATGTCAATAATTATCACGACATCTCCGAAATCATGCTCGGATTCAAATTCGACTATGTTTTTCATTATGCAGCATTAGTGGGCGTTAAAAGAACACAAGAATATCCGGTAAATGTGCTTCGCGATATTGAAGGAATCAAATACATTTTGGGCCTTTGTAAAAATACCGGGGTGAAAAGAATTTTCTTTTCCTCCTCATCAGAAATATACGGCGAACCCGTAGAAATACCCCAAAATGTATATACAACTCCGCTCAATTCACGATTACCTTATGCCATTGTGAAAAATGTCGGAGAAGCATTTTTACGCAGCTATCACCAGGAATACAACCTCGATTATACCATTTATCGTTTTTTCAACACCTATGGCCCGAAACAATCGAGAGATTTTGTAATTAGTAAATTTCTCATGAAAGCCTTTAAAAATGAGGATATAACGATATATGGCGACGGCTCCCAAACTCGCACTTTTTGTTATATAGACGACAATGTAGAAACAACATTAAAAGACCTCAAAGAGAACCTGGTGGTGAATGATGTGATGAATATTGGCGGAAGCCGCGAAATTACTATTAATGAACTGGCCAAAACAATTATAGATGTAACCGGGAGCCAATCAGAAATTGTTTATCTGCCACCCTTAAAAGATGGCGATATGAAAAGACGTCAACCCGACAACACTTCAATGAAAGAAATTCTCGGGCACGATTTGATCCCCCTGAAAGAAGGACTGCATAAAATACTGAAAATCGGACTTTTTGAAAACCAATAAAAAAACCGCATGCATAGTTTCGAAGAACTGCTTGAAATATTCAATAAAGAATTAGAAGGATATTCCCCCGCAATTGGCCCGGCCAATCTGGAAAACCCTGTAATTTACACCCTTGGAATGGGCGGGAAACGTGTTCGCCCCGTACTGCTGCTTATGGCTTGTGAAGCATTTGGTCAAAAACCCGATAAAGCCATACCAGCCGCTTTGGGTATCGAAATTTTTCACAATTCAACGCTGATCCACGACGATATTATGGATAATGCCGATTTGCGCAGGAACCAACCCACCGTATACAAACAATGGAACCTCAATATTGCTATATTAAGCGGCGATTTAATGATCATTAAAGCATACGAAGAATTTAATAAACTTGAATTGCATACTCGTGAAGCACTCACTGTTTTTAACCACATCGCAGCACAAGTATGCGAGGGCCAGCAATACGACCTTGATTTCGAAAATGATGACCAGGTATCTTTATCCGATTACATAAAAATGATCAGGTTAAAAACCTCAGTATTACTTGCCGGAGCATTGCAAATAGGTGCAATAATTGGCGGTGCCGACAGTGAAAATGCCAAAAACATGTATTGTTTCGGCGAACACCTGGGGTTAGCTTTTCAATTACAGGATGATTTGCTTGATGCTTATGGCACAACAAAAACCTTCGGGAAAAAAATCGGAGGCGATATTGTGGCAAACAAAAAGACCTTTCTTCTGTTAAAAGCTTTAGAGCTTGCGAAAGGAGCTTATCATGATGAACTCACATCACTATTAGGAAACACTAAAATAGACGACAGAGAAAAGGTTGAAAAAGTACTCGATATTTACAACAAATTAGATATAAAAACAATTACAGAAGAGTATATTCTTCAGCATTACGAAAAAGCATTCAATTATCTGAAAAAGGTGAATATAGACGAAAACCGAAAAACACCTTTGTATGAGGTTGCAAAAAAATTAATTGGTCGGCAAAGCTAGTTTACTAATTAATTTTTATCTTTAAGAAATTATAGTCAAACCGAAAAAATCAACTCATGGCGCAAAAAATAGGCAAAATAACACAAATCATCGGGCCGGTGATCGATGTAGTGTTTGACCAGGAAAATATCAAGCTTCCGGAAATTTATGAATCTCTACACATTGAGCGTGAGAACGAAAATAATCTTGTGCTGGAGGTACAACAGCATATTGGCGAGAACACCGTAAGAACCATTGCCATGGATTCCACAGACGGCCTAAAACGGGGTATAGAGGTCATTGCCACTGGCTCACCCATTTTAATGCCAACAGGCGATGAAATAAAAGGCCGCATCTTTAATGTAACCGGTGATGCTGTTGACGGAATATCAGAGGTTGACAAAACCAAAGGATACCCCATACACAAAGAGGCCCCGGAAGTAAAAGACCTAACAACTGAATCGGAAATATTATATACAGGAATTAAAGTTATTGACCTTATCGAACCTTATGCAAAAGGTGGCAAAATTGGACTTTTCGGTGGTGCAGGTGTAGGAAAAACAGTTGTGATACTTGAATTGATTAACAATATTGCAAAGGCTTACAGTGGGTTATCAGTTTTCTCAGGAGTTGGAGAACGTACCCGTGAAGGAAATGACCTGCTCCGGGAAATGCTTGAAGCCGGAGTTATAAACTACGGTAAAGAGTTTTTAGAAGATATGGAAAAAGGCGGTTGGGATTTGTCAAAAGTTGACTACGAAGCCCTTAAAAAGTCTAAACTTGCACTCACCTTCGGCCAAATGAACGAACCACCGGGAGCCCGTGCCAGAGTTGCGCTATCAGGCCTTGCTCTCGCCGAATATTTTCGCGATGGTGGCGAAGACGGCCAGGGAAAAGATATACTCTTTTTTATGGACAATGTGTTCCGGTTTACTCAGGCCGGTTCAGAAGTGTCTGCATTACTCGGTCGTATGCCATCTGCCGTTGGATATCAGCCAACACTTGCATCTGAAATGGGTGAAATGCAAGAACGTATTACATCAACAAAACACGGTTCCATCACATCAGTTCAAGCCGTATATGTGCCTGCCGACGACCTTACCGACCCGGCGCCGGCAACCACCTTCGCACACCTTGATGCAACCACGGTTTTGAGCAGAAAAATATCCGAACTGGGAATTTATCCGGCTGTTGATCCACTCGACTCTACTTCAAGAATTTTAACAGCCGATATTGTAGGTGATGATCATTACAATACAGCCCAGCGTGTAAAAGAAATATTACAACGATATAAAGAATTACAAGACATTATTGCCATTTTGGGTATGGATGAACTCTCCGAAGAAGACAGACAGGTTGTTCATCGTGCACGTCGCGTGCAACGCTTCCTGTCGCAACCATTTCACGTTGCAGAACAATTTACCGGCACCCCCGGCAAACTTGTCTCCATTGAAGATACCATAAAAGGATTCAAAATGATTATGGACGGAGAGGTTGATCAATATCCTGAAGCAGCATTCCTTATGGTTGGAACCATTGAAGAAGCCATTGAAAAAGGTGAAAAAATGTTGGCCGAATCTAAATAAATAACGCATGCATTTAAAAATAATTACACCGGAAGAAATACTGTTCGATGGCAAAGTAACCCTGGTACAAGTGCCCGGGAAAGCCGGAAAGTTTGCTATGTTGAAAAACCACGCCCCAATAATCTCTACCCTCACCGAAGGGCAAGTAAGAATTAAAGATAAACACGGCGAAGAAGACTTTTACGAGATTCCGGGAGGCGTCATACAAATGAAAAACAACGAAATAATTGTGCTCACAGAAATGAGCGAATAAAACAACTACCGCTGCATAAACAAATGTGGCGGTTTTTCTTTTGTATTCACTTCTGCTTTTTGACAAAAGCACCTCTGCCAAAATCTCAAACCCATTTTCCACACTTTATTTCCCATGCCACATATTGAATTTTTCGAAAAATTTTTCGAGTTAAAAATAATTACCTTTGTGGCCGAATTATAACCCGGCAAATATGGAAAAAGTACGTTTTCTGATTATTCGATTTAGCTCTATTGGCGATATTGTTCTTACAACACCTGTTGTACGCAACTTAAAAAAACAGGTCGAAGGGACTGAAATACACTTTCTCACCAAAAAAAAGTTCAGCAAGCTTGTAGAGAACAATCCATACATCGATAAAATACACACGTTTGATAATAACTTGCCCGAGTTGTTGAACCAACTTAAAGAAATTGAATTTGATTATGTAATTGATTTGCATAAAAACCTGAGGTCTTTGCGTGTAAAAAGGGCGTTGCACCGAATTTCTTTTTCATTTCATAAGCTCAACATCAAAAAATGGGTTTATGTACGTTTTAAAATCAACCGTTTGCCCGACATTCATATTGTAGACCGCTACATGAAAACATTAAGCCTTTTTAATGTTAAAAACGATAAGGCAGGGCTGGATTACTTTTTCAATCCAAATTTTGTTCCGGAAACCGAATTACCCGGCACACATAAAAACGGATTCATCACTACAGTTTTAGGAGCCAATCATTATACCAAACAAATACCCAACGAAGTATTAACAGATGTACTGAACAAAACAGGTAAACCAACGGTATTAATTGGCGGCACAAAAGAAATCGAAATTTCAACCGATTTAACAAATCAACTGGAAGTGCCGGTAGTCAATTTATGCGGCAAACTTACCATTGACGATTCAGCCTCAATCATCAAATCATCAAGAGTTATACTTACACCGGATACCGGAATGATGCACATAGCAGCAGCCCTGCAAAAACCCATTGTGAGTGTTTGGGGAAACACTACGCCAGCTTTGGGAATGTATCCTTATATGCCTCAGAAAAAAGATTTGTATTACATTGCAGAAGTGAACGAACTCAAATGCCGGCCTTGTTCAAAAATTGGATTCGACAAATGCCCGAAAAAACACTTTAATTGTATGATGCAACAAGATGTGCCAAAAATGGTTAACCAGATAAAATCCTATTGGAATAAAGATGAGTGAAATAATTACCTACAATCGCCGGATAAAGCGTGATGAAATAGAAATTATGGCTCCGGCAGGAAATTTCGAATCGCTGCAAACAGCCATAAATGCAGGAGCCAATTCGGTCTATTTTGGTGTAGGCCACTTAAACATGCGTGCACATTCTTCGGTTAATTTCAGCATTGCAGACCTGCCGGAAATTGTTGAAAGGTGTGAAAAAACAGGTACTAAAACTTATTTGACAGTTAATACGGTTTTGTACGATCATGATATTACACCGACTCAAAAGCTAATAGACCAGGCAAAAAAAGCAGGAATCAATGCCTTAATTGTGTCAGACATGGCGGCGCTTGTTTATGCAAGACAACAAAACATGGAAGTTCATGCATCAACCCAACTCAATATAAGCAACACCGAAGCTTTGCGCTTTTTTTCACAATATGTTGATGTGGCTGTACTCGCACGGGAGTTGAACCTGAATCAGGTTGACATGTTAGTGCGTAACATCGAAGAACAAAACATTACAGGCCCTTCAGGTGAGCAAATCAAAATAGAAATGTTTGTGCACGGAGCTTTGTGCATGGCAATTTCGGGAAAATGTTACCTGAGTTTGCACGAATTCAATGCCAGTGCAAATCGTGGCGCTTGCATGCAAACTTGTCGCCGGTCATACACTCTTACAGATAAAGAATCGGGTTACGAAATAGATGTCGACAATGAATACCTGATGTCGCCAAAAGACCTGTGCACAATTGGCTTTCTAAATAAAATACTGGATGCGGGCGTAAAAGTATTGAAAATAGAAGGAAGAGCGCGAAGTCCCGAATACGTAAAAACCGTAATTAAAACTTACGATGAAGCTGTTCGTGCCATTGAAAACGGAACATATAACCGGGAAAAGATTGATGGCTGGATGGACAAGCTTCGGAGTGTATTTAACCGCGGATTTTGGGATGGATATTATCTCGGACAAAAAATGGGCGAATGGAGCCACATTTATGGTTCACAGGCCACAAAAAGGAAAATGCTCGTTGGAAAAACAACCAACTATTTTTCTAATATTGGCGTAGCAGAGTTTAAACTCGAAGCTAATGATTTGGCCGTTGGCGACAAGATATTGATCATCGGACCTACAACAGGAACCATCGAAATGATTGTTCCTGAGATCCGTTTAGACAGAAAACCAGTGCAAAAAGCACCGCAGGGAACATTCATCAGTTTTGCAGTTCCGGAAATTGTAAGACGAAACGACCGGTTGTATAAAGTTGTTAAGCAAAAATATGCCATGCTGCAATGAAAAAAGTACAATTAAAAAGACACAAATGCATAGGCTGTGCTATTTGCGCCCAACTATTACCCGATGTTTTTCTAATGGACCAGAATGATGGTAAAGCTGCACTTAACGGACAACCAAAAAAACAGGTTCAATCAGAAATATTTCATTTTATGAATGAAGCATCTTTAGCAGAAGCCAAAAATAAATGCCCGGTAAATGCTATTGAAATCCTATAAAAACGCCAAAAAGCAACCGGTTTTGTATATTCGTATTCATGCGTCAGAATGATAATTTATTATCTTTGTATATATGATAGCTACTTTCCGTAAATATGTGTCCATTGAGAATCTCCACATACTGGGGATAATCATAATTCTTGCAGGAATGCCGTTTTCGCGTGCAATGATGTCTATCGGGCAAATGATTCTCATTTTAAACTGGTTGCTTGATACAAACCTATCGCAAAAATTTCGCAAAGCTTTTACGGATAAAACAGTATTAGCCTTTTTAGGAATCATAACAATTCATCTTATTGGTCTTCTTTACACAGAAAACTTCGATTATGCCTGGAAAGACCTGCGCGTAAAATTGCCACTCATTTATTTGCCCATCATTTTTTCTACAACCCCGCCGCTTTCAACTGACCGTTGGAGACAGGTTTTTAAATTTTTTGGTGTTGTGCTCTTTGCAGCTTCTTTATACAGTGTGTATATTTATTTTTCTGTTGGTGTTGCAGAAATGCAATCCACAAGAAACATTTCCACAATTATTTCGCACATACGCTTTTCATTAATGATAGCCCTTGGGATTTTTGTATTAATTTACATAGCTGTGTTTCCCGGTAAAAAAGATAAATATTTTCGATTTTGGGGCATTCCTTTGGCAATTTGGCTTGTGTTATTTTTACTCCTTTTGCGCTCCCTTACAGGAATCGTTGTTTTGGGCACAGGGCTGGTATTTATGAGCTTGTGGCTTGCCACCCTGATAAGGCATTATGTATTCAGACTTATTGTTTACATGGCCGTTTTAGGGTTTGTTTTGATAGGCATATCATTCTTCATTCATTCATTGGCAAAGTATAACTACAGAATCAAACCTGTTGAAAACGAACTTCCGGAATACACAGCGAATGGCAACAAATATACCCACCATTTATCGCGTCAAATATACGAAAACTCACATTTCGTGTATTCACATATCAGCACAAAAGAATTAAGAAAAGAATGGGAAGAACGCAGCGAGTTAAAGTTTGATGGTCGCGATAAAGTTGGTCATCAGCTAAAACATACACTTATTCGCTACCTGGCTTCAAAAGGCTTGACAAAAGATTCGGTAGGAATTAGTAAACTAACACCAAAAGATATCTCAGCTATTGAAAATGGAATTGCCAATCATATTTATTTACAAAATTTTAGTTTATATGCCCGCTTGTATCGGGTTTTTTGGGAAATTGAACGAATGAAAATCGGTTCAAATCCAACCGGACTTTCCATTGTACAGCGCATTTATTATTTTGAGGCCGGTTGGAATATTTTTCTGCAAAACCCGATAATTGGGATCGGCACGGGCGATGTGCAGGACGCTTTTGATAAATATTACACTGAAAGCAATAGCGTTTTAAAAGAAAAACGGCGCTCAAGGACACATAACCAATACCTTACAATTTTATTAACTTTTGGCTCCATTGGCTTTATTATTTTTATGATCGGTATTTTTTATCCAATAATTATTGCTGCACGAAATAAAACACTCAACATGCCATTTATCATTTTCATCATTATTGCTCTTATGTCAATGATAAATGAAGATACATTGGAAACTCAGGCTGGAGCTTTGTTTTTTACATTTTTTTATGTTTTTTTCCGATGGGGAATTAACGAACGGCCTGCGCCAACCAGAAACTCCTGATTAATAGTTTTTTAACACGATTAATTCCGGTACTATGGAAATTATTTTCGCAACCCACAATCAACATAAAGCTAACGAAATCAAACAAATGGTTTCGAAATTTGCAACTATAAAAAACCTCGAAGATGTTGGTTTTACAGAAGATATTCCTGAAAATGGCAGCACATTACAGGAAAATGCACTGGAAAAAGCACAATTTGTTTACAAAAAACTTCAAAAACCGGTTTTTGCCGATGACACGGGCTTTGAAATAGATGCTCTGGGAGGAAAACCCGGTGTGTATTCGGCACGCTATGCCGGATTACCCAAAAGCGACAAAGCAAACCTGGAAAAAGTGCTAAAAGAAATGCAGGGTGAAACCAACCGGCAAGCACGTTTTCGTACGGTTATTTGTTTTGTTGATAAAGATAACCAACCCATATTTTTTGAAGGTGTCGTGAATGGAGAAATAATTTCCATACCCCGCGGAAACGAAGGTTTTGGCTACGATCCGGTGTTTGTTCCGGACAATTATGACACTACCTTTGCAGAAATGGATACGGAGCAGAAAAACAAACTCAGTCACCGTGGAAAAGCATTTGAAAGACTTGTGGCTCATCTAAAACTAAACTACGGGTAGTTTTCTTGCTGCCACCAATTATACAATTTGCTCCACATATTCTCTGTTTCTCAAACATTGTTTGGCCAAAACAAAATAAATTTTGTGTTTTTTAGTTAATAAAAACGATAATGTATTTTTCTTTGCCATCAAATAAAATTGACATTATCTTAAAATATTTGATTAATAAATAATGCTATGAGTAGAACCCTCCACCAAATCTTTTGGTCATTATCATGTATCTCGCTCTTATTTTCCGTACCGGTTAAAGCTCAGAATTACGATATTGGCCAATGGTCCAGCCATCTATCCAATAGAAGTGTAACGCAGGTTGAGGAATTTGAATATACACTATTTGCTGCTACATCAAACAACATTTTTGAATATAAAATTCAATCGGGAGAGTTTACAACCTATTCTACAGTACAAGGTCTTTCTGATATCAACATCAGTAAAATTAAATATGCCCGCGATCATGGTTTTTTAATGATTGGCTATACCAGCGGAAACATTGATTATTTATTTGAAGACCGGGTAGAAACCATACCTGATATTGAACAAAACACTTCACTGAGTTCCAAAACGATAAAAAACATTCATTTTTATGGAGATACTGCATTTCTTGCATGCGACTTTGGTTTGGTTATAATAAATGTGCCGCAACGTGAAATACAAAGCACATACTTCCTGGGTACAAGTCAAAATCCGGTAACTCCGAACGATGTTACCGTTGCCTTTGACAGCATTTGGGTACCAACAGATAAAGGGCTGTATGTGGCACAACGTACAGGTATCAACCTGCACAATTATCAGAACTGGAGCAAAGCAACAAAAATTCCCGATGGCGATTCAGCGGAGTTTTTATATGCAGAACTCATTGGCGATACCCTTTTTGTTGCACGAAATGAATATAAAAATGAATCAGAAAAAATTTACAAGTACCGTAACGGCAATTACAACGGTTTTCTTGAAGATTTAGATTTTGATGTGCACCAGTTAGACCAGCGTGGAAACAACAACATCATAATAACCAACCAGCGAATTACCGCCTACAATAACTCCATGAATCACGTGGGCAATTATTGGTTCCAGGGGTATAATGATTATTGGGGAGCCCCGGCCGATGCCCTTTATAGGCATGGATTTTTTATGGCCGACCCTGAATATGGTGTTGTAGCCGAAGAAAATGGCGATGAATACCTGTTGGTTCCCAACTCCCCGTTTTCCAATAGCGCCAACCAAATTGTAACTTCACGCGGAAAAGTTCTCGTAACCGGAGGAATGCCCGGCACTAAAACAAATGGCTTGGGTATGTATTTGTTTGATGGTCAATGGAAAAACATTAACGGCAGAAATATTTCAGCATTAGCAAACATTAAAAACTTAAACTATGCTGCATTCGACCCGGGAGATAATTCACATATTTTTGCCTCATCTTACGGTTTTGGAGTTGTAGAAATGCGCGACACTAATGTTTTGAACCATTTTCATACAGAAAACAGCTCATTGGCAAACATCAACAATTATGTAGGAAATTACATTCTTACAACAGGAATTCAGTTCGATCAACAAGGCGATGTGTGGGTAACCACCAATGGTGTAATGAATCCACTTAATGTATACAAAAACAACAACGAATGGGAAAGCTTTAATTTAGGAGGCACAATTTCCAATGCATATACAAAGTCGCTAATCACAACGCCCTGGGGACATTTGTGGTTTATTGAAGATGACTACGGACTGGTTGCCTTTGACCCGGAAAAACTTAAGTCCGGCGATATAGCTAACGGATACAAACGCTTCAGAGCCATTGGAAGCGACAATAGTGTTTTGAGTTCCAATATTACCACCCTTACTGTCGATAAAACAAATTATATTTGGTTAGGCCTGGGAGAAGGCGGAATTGGCGTTTATTACGATGCAGAATCGGTTTTTGACTACGATTTGCAGGCATCGCGAATTATTGTTGAAAAAGACGGCATTGCACAATATTTGCTTGAGCATGAAACAGTATCAGCCATTGCTGTTGATGCCGGCAATCAAAAATGGATCGGCACAGTATCGGGCGGAGTATTCCTGATTTCAGAAGAAGGTACAGAACAAATTTTAAACCTGAATACCGAAAACAGCCCGTTGTTATCTAATTATATACGCGACATCGGTATTGATCATCAGAAGGGATGGGTCTATTTCGCCACGGATAAAGGCGTAATTGCATACTACAGCGGAATTATTGAGGCCGATGCCTCTATTTCCAACATGCGAGCATATCCAAATCCGGTGCACGAAGATTACAACGAATTTATTACTATCACAGGACTCACAGATAAAATGAAAGTGAAGATTGCCGATGTTGCCGGGAATATCATTTTTGAAACAGAAACCAAAGGTGGTACAGCCCTATGGAACATGCGCGATTTCAGAAACCAGCGGGTTAGTACAGGGGTTTATATGATTTATGCCTCCACCATTGCAGGGGAGGAACGCGGAGCCACCAAAATTTTTGTAGTGAGCAAATGAGCAACACAACAACCGAAGCTGTTGTGTTACGGGTAATACGTTACAGCGACAGCCAAAGTATTCTTCATTTATACACAAAAGATTTTGGACGAATTGCAGCCATGGTGCGCAGAAATCGTAAAAAAGGCAGTTCCAACTATTACCAACCTCTTTTTCATTTAAGTTTTGAAATAAACCACCAAAATCAAAAGGCGATACAACGCATCAGCCAGATTCGTTTTGCGGCACCATACCGCCATATTCCGTTTTCTGTGGCTAAAGGTACTGTTGCTCAGTTTCTGGCCGAAATTATGGGTAAAGTAATACCGGAGCATGAGCCTGACCCGGAGCTATTTTCTTTTCTTACCCATGCTTTTCATCTTTACGATCAACAAACAGAGAATTTTAATGCTTTTCATGTTGTTTTTCTCGTACATTTGACACGTTTTCTGGGTTTTTATCCCGGACAAAGAGGTGAGGCTTCTTCATATTTTTCCCCGTCCGAGGGCACGTATGTAGGCCAAATTATGCACGACACAATACCTCAAAACATAAGCGAACCATTCGATGAACTACTGCAAACAAAAATCTCGGCGTTTTATAAACTTAAGCTCAAACATGAAGTTTTGCAGGAACTTTTATCACGAATTTTAGACTTTTACCGCATCCACCTGAATGTTAATCAATTAAAATCTTACGACATTTTAAAACAAGTTTTTAATCATTAAAACTTTGCCTATTTTTGCAACGAAATGCATGTCAAGTTGTTTTTATAACAGATGCCATTAAAAAATAATTCATGGAGTTTAATCATACCATCCGAGGAAAAATTGCCGATTACGGCACAATGATATTCACAGAAGTCTCCAGGCTTTTTAACGAATACAGGGCGTTGGATTTAGCGCGGGGCTTTCCTAATTTTGAAATGAACCACGATTTGGCACGCTTGCTAAAAAAACATATCGATGAAGATCGCAATTATTACCTTTCATCTAACGGGCATAAGGGGCTCAGGCGAAATATCGGCCAAATTTTTAAAGAGCAATACGGATGCGTCTACGACCCGAGTAGCGAAATAACCATTACAGCCGGTGCATCGCAGGCCATCTACACAATTTTGTCTACCATGGTTCGCGATAACGATGAAGTTATTGTTTTTGAGCCTTCATACGATCTTTTTGCACCAACTGTTGAAATTAACCACGGCAAACCTGTGTACGCAGAGCTCGAACAACCCGATTTTCATATTGACTGGTCAAAAGTTCAACGTCTAATTTCGCCCAAAACACGGTTTATCATCATCAATAATCCGCACAACCCAACAGGCCGAATTTTAAAAGCACACGACCTGGAAGAGTTACAGCGAATAGTTAACGGAACCGACATCATGATTTTGGCCGATGAAAGTTTGCAATTTTTAGTTTATGATGGCTACGAACATCACTCCATTGCCAAAAACAAAGAACTTATAAAACGGAGCTTCGTGGTAGGCGGATTTGGCAAAACATTTCAAATTACCGGCTGGCGCGTAGGTTATTGCCTTGCCCCGGAAGATTTAATGCACGAATTCCGGAAACTGCATCAGTATATTGCCTTTAATGTGAACACACCCGCGCAGTTTGCCCTCGATGAATATTTGTCAAACGGTGTAGATTTTGCCGCAAATGCCCGCAAATTTGCAGAAAAACGCGATTTCCTGTTTAGTAAACTGAAAGAAACTTCGTTTGAGCCTATACCGGTAAAATCAGGTATTTTTCAGCCCGTTAAATATGAAAACCCCGATAACCTGTCAGACAAAGATATGGCGCTGAAATTAATTAAGGAACACGGTGTAGCCGGCATTCCTCTATCAGCTTATTCTCACGATCAAACCAATTACGGAATTTTACGTTTTTGCTTTGCCCGTCCGCAAGATACTGTGGAAAAAGCTATAGAACGATTAAAACAGGTCTGAATTTTCTATGCTGATAGATATTCATACGCATCGGCCCCGATCGTGGAAGTGCATTGTAAACGTGCATGCAGCCGATTTTTTGTCATCCAAAAACATAGAATTTAATGTTTTTTCTATCGGTGAGCATCCGTGGTGGTCGAATTCGAAAAATGTTGAAATTTTATCCAAAAAATTTAAAAACAATTGCCCAAAAGGTTTGGCAGCTATTGGCGAATGCGGGCTCGACCGTGCAAAAGGCCCTGACCTTGAAAAACAAAAAAATGTATTAGAGCAACAACTGAAACTTGCCCGGGAATTAAATTTACCGGTTATTATTCATCAGGTTAAAACACAAGCTGATATTTTCCCGTTTATCAAAAAATATAATAGTTTAAAGTTCATCTTTCACGGATTCCGCGGAAATGACCAACAAATGGAACAATTACTGGACTATCCGGTGTTTTTCTCATTAGGCGAAGCGATAATAAATCCGCACAAAAAAATGAAAAACATGCTTCAAAAAATTCCGGCAAACCGCGTGTTTTTTGAAACCGATGAGGCTGATATTGATATAAAATTAGTTTACGAAGCATTTTTGCCCTTTTTTAATGGAGATTTAGCCGCTTTAGAAAACCAAATAGAACAAAATTTCAACAAACTTTTTAAACACCTGTCCCATGAGCTGGAATGAGCGAACAGCTTTATTGCTGGGAAAAGAAAAACTAAATCAACTGAAATCAAAGCGCGTACTTGTGGTGGGCATTGGCGGTGTTGGTGCATCAACCGCAGAACAATTGGTGCGCGGCGGCATCGGTCATTTAACCATAGTTGATGCAGATTCCGTTGAACCAACAAACATAAACCGGCAACTGCCCGCGCTGCATTCAACCATCGACAAAAACAAAGTCGATGTAATGGCTGCCCGGCTTATGGATATCAATCCACAACTTGACTTGACTGTTCTTAATGAATATTTGCGCGATCAGCGAATAAAAGAGGTGTTGGAAACCGGATTCGATTATGTTGTGGATGCCATTGATACATTAACGCCCAAAGTTGATCTGATTTATCATTGTAAACAAATGAACATCCCGATTATCAGCTCCATGGGCAGTGGAGGGAAAACCGATCCGGGGCAGGTTCAGGTGGCCGACATTAGTAAAACACATCATTGCCAGCTTGCCCGAATGGTGCGCAAGCGGTTGTACAAATTAGGCATCAGAAAAGGAGTGAAAGCCGTTTTTTCGCCCGAAATAGTTCAAAAAGAAGCCGTACAACTCGAAAATGGCACAAACAAAGCCTCAAACGTGGGCACAATTTCGTACATGCCCAATGTGTTCGGATGCTTCTGCGCCGCCGAAGTTTTACGGAATGTGTGATAGTTTTAATTTGCTTTAAAAGGGAATGATTTTGTTATATACTCTCAGTTTATTTTATGGTTGAAATTACAGATTATTCAAAAATGATGCAGGTTAATAAAAAGATCAAATTCAGATTCGTTGCCTTTTGACCAAATAGAAAATGGATAGTTAATTTTAGTGAATCATGTATAAAAAACGTATTTTTGTTAATACGATTATCTGAATAGTTAATATGTCGACACAATTATTTGAACACCAAATAGCTAACTTAAACTTCTCATTAATTAAAGATAATGAGGCTAGTGGTATTCTGTTGACAAATGATTACGAAAACATCAACCCAAACTTAGCAACTCCCAATATTCTTTTTGCATTAGAAACCGCCAAAACAAAATTTAAAGCTGACGCCGTATATTTTCGTCATTTTCAAGATGGCAGAGCTTCAGTCCCTCAATTGTATTTATTTGACTACACTGATAATGTACTGACAAATGAGAAGAAAAATGAAATTCACATCCGAATGTGGAATGGTTTTCAGGTTCCGGCTTATCTTATCATTGAGAAATCCTCAGTAAGCATATTTGACTCCAGAAAAAGACCTAAAGAAGAAAAAAATAGCTATGCAAAAGAAATATTAACTAAAACCGGCGCTGCCATTAAAGAATTTAATGCGAAGGATTTTGACACCGGAGTATTTTGGGATGAGCAACACGATAAAAAGGATTTCCGGTTTGAAGAATCAGCTGCCAGAGACTTAATAAGAGGGATCAAAAAGGTTTTTTCTGATTTTCAAAAGGAATCGGGTTTAGACAGGCATGTTGCACTAAAGTTGTTGGTGCAGAGTTTGTTGGTTAAGTACCTTGAGGAAAGGGATGAAAAAAGTTCAAGTGGATATTTTGCAGGCACATATTTTAAGAGAAATTTTCAATGTTCAAATTTCTGCGACACAATACGTAAAGGAAAAATTCTTGATTTATTAGACCAACTATCAAAAGATTTTAATGGGCAAATATTCAAATGGGATGAAGAAGCCGAAAGAGAAGCCATTCAGAAATCGGAAGTCAATAACTTAGCAGATTATCTAGATGGTAACATTCAAAACAATCAATATGTTTTATGGCGGTTATACTCTTTTTCACACCTTCCGGTCGAAGTTATAAGCTCGGTCTATGAAGAATTACTTACCGACAGCAAAGATATTGTATATACGCCCGAAATGATTGTTAGCACTTTAGTTGACGAGTGCATGCCATTAAAGCAACCAAAGAATGATTTTAAATTAATTGACATTAGTTGCGGTTCAGGAATATTTCTTGTGAAAACCTACAAACGCATTGTACAATGGTGGCGGTACGAGCAATGGAAGAAAACAGGAAAGCTTATTAAACCATCATTAACCACATTAAAGAAACTTTTATTAAAAAACATCCATGGTGTTGATATTGAGCAGGATGCCGTTCGTCTTTCTGTTTTTAGTTTGGCATTAGCCGTTTTAGATGAAGTGGATTTAAATTCACAAACCTGGGAAAAATTGAAATTCCCCGACTTAAGTCAAAATATTCTTACGCACGATTTTTTTGCTTTCATAACGGATAACCCTAAGGCCGATTTCGACTTAGTGATTGGAAATCCGCCGTTTAACCTCCCTCCTGTAAATGGCAAAGAGCCAAGTAGAAAAAAACATTTCAAACAATTAAAAGAAAAATTTGGATACGAAAGCAAATTACATATTCCTGATGAAAATCCTGCCTTACACTTCCTTGTTCAATCATTGAAATTACTAAAAGAAGACGCTGTTTTATGTTTAATTCAACCATCAGGTCCTATCCTTTATCAAAAAGACCAACGCTTTAAGCAAGAATTGTTTTCTCAAAATAACTTGTTACAGGTAATAGATTTTACAAAGCTGGCCGATAAGCTTTGGGGTAGGAAAATTGTAGCCACAGCCGCTGTTTTTATTCAAAAAGCCTTACCTGACAATAAAGATGTTTTACATCTTGTTGCAAACAGAACATTTTCAAATGCGAATAGGCTTTTTTTAGAATTTGACCATTATGATTTTCACTTTGTTCCTAAAGATTCTGTCATAAATAATCCTTATGTATGGAAGGCTAATTTAATGGGGGGAGGAAGGTTGGTACAATTGCTGGAACGATTATCCAAAGCACGTAGACTAGGGAGTTTTATAAACAGTAAAAAAGGTGAGGGATGGATAAAAGGTGAGGGATTTATTGAAAACAAGAAAGGGAAACATTTAGATTACATTACAGGTCTGCCATACCTCCCCACAAGTGCATTTTCTGAAGAAGGAATAAACTACAATTTGGTTGAAAGTTGTTCGATTGAGAAGTTTCATAGAAGAACCAATCCTAATATTTTTAAAGCGCCACATTTACTTATTAGAAAGATTTTACCTCCAAATCAACTAATAGTTGAATATGTTGGGAAAGATCTTGTTTTTAAGAGTGATATTCTGGCGATACATTCGCCAATAGACTCTTCTGATGAGCTAAAAAGATTAGAAGCGTATATTAAGTCTAACGATACTTTACTGCGTTTTTTTATATTAGCGACAAGTAGTCGGGTTAAGATAATTAAAGCGACCTCTTTATATGATGAAGATATTTTAAACATTCCCTACCCTGAAGATATTAATGATGTGAAGTTATCAGAGGCTGAAGAAGTGATTTTAAATGACGCTATGGATTATTTCTTAAATTCTGGTTCCGGAAACAGTTTGGAAAAGATCGTTTCTGCAAACGAAATCTACAGGTACAATGAATTTTTCTGCAAAACGCTCAACAGTATCTACCAAAAAGAAAAATCATTCCAACTATTTAAAATTATAGATGCCGGGAAATATTACGCATTACATTTTGATTATTCTTCTGAGAAATTAGTTCCTAAACAAGAAAAAACTGCTGATTTAGAGCAATATATTGCAGCAGCAATTCCAACTCGCAAAGAAAATCAGCAAAAAACACATATACAACGCATTATTATGGCTTATGGACCCGACTCAATTATTTTAGCCAAACCCAAACAATTACGTTATTGGTTACCATCTATTGCATTAAGGGATGCAGATGAAACTTTTGCCGATTATATTAAATCCCGTTATCATAATGCTTAGAGATTCTTTACCATCATACCAGTCCCCAAAACCGAATGATTTGAGTGTAGAGTCAAATTTCGAGGTCGATATAATATTGTCGTTTATCGATAAATATATTTCTGATTTCCCCGGCTACTACCAATTAACCAAAGACTCAGAGAAGGAGAATCGCATAAGTGATACACTAATAATGCATTTTGAGCTTTGTAAAAATGAAACTGAAAGCTATTTCCCTTTTCGATTCAGTAAAAATCCAACCCAACCAGAATCGGAAAAGGAGACAGATATTGGTGTTTTTGTAATGTCTCGAACTCATAAGCCATTACCGATAATTGAATTCGAAGCTAAACGATTTTCCGAATCATCAAATAATAAGGAGTATGTTTGCGGAATACGCGGTGGTATTGAGCGGTTCAAAAGGGGACACCATTCATCTCATCTTAAAGTATGTGGAATGTTTGGATACATTCAAAGTAGAAGTTCTCACGAATGGATTGGAAAAATAAATAATTGGATTAAAGAATTATCTCAAAATAATACTGATGAAACAATAGATTGGACTGGCGAGGAAGAAATCCTGACTGGAAATCAAACTTTTCCTTTTGTTGAAAAGTTATCTTCCACTCATCCCCGGGTATTACAAAAAAGCCCTGTTTTATTATATCATTACTTGATTGATCTTACCAGAAATAAATAATATGAATAAAATACGTCTTACAAAAGAATTCAGTTTTGAAATGGCTCACGCACTGCGCCATTACGATGGGCCATGCCGCAATATTCACGGCCACTCTTACAAATTATATGTTACCATAATTGGCGAGCCAATTAACGACATAAACAGTCCCAAACATGGCATGCTCATGGATTTTGGACAACTAAAAAAACTGGTCAACGAGGAAATAATAAACCTTTACGATCATGCTGTTGTGGTTGCTGAGAACGACGAACGGTTGGAAGAAATGAAACGCTTGTTCGAAAATATCATTGCAAGTCCGTACCAGCCAACATGTGAAAACCTGGTAGCCGATTATGCAATGAAAATTAACAAGCGCCTGCCCGAAGGAATTACCGTACACAGCATAAAACTATATGAAACTGCTACCAGCTATGCCGAATGGTATGCAAGTGATAATGCTTAATTATGAATAAAAATATTAAAGATGTCTAAACCAAAGCTTTTCCTACTCGATGCTTATGCGTTGATTTATAGATCATATTTCGCATTTATTAAAAACCCGCGAATTAACAGCAAAGGAATGAATACTTCCGCTTCGTTCGGGTTTATGAATATTTTGCTTGAATTGCTCAAAAACGAAAATCCCGACCATGTGGCCGTAGTTTTCGATGTAAGTGCCCCCACATTCAGGCACGAAATGTACAAAGAATATAAAGCCACACGGGAAGAGATGCCCGAAGATATCCGGATAAATATTCCGTATATCCGCAAACTCATCGAAGCCATGAATATTCCCCTCATCGAGCAAAAAGGATATGAAGCTGATGATGTAATCGGCACTTTAGCCAAACGTTTAGAAAATAATGGCGTAGAGGTATTTATGATGACACCTGATAAAGATTATGGCCAGCTTGTAAGTGAGAATATCAAAATGTATAAACCCAAACGTTTCGGTCAGGGAATTGATATTTTGGGCGTTGAAGAAATTACAAGTAAATATGGAATAGATAATCCTGAGCAGGTTATAGATATTTTGGCGCTATGGGGCGATACTTCTGACAATATACCGGGCGCCCCGGGCATTGGCGAAAAAACTGCAAGGAAATTAGTTGCAAAATATGGTACAGTCGAGGGATTGTACGAAAATATCGACGACCTGAAAGGAAAACAAAAAGAGAAACTCGTAGAAAATAAAGACCAGGTATATCTTTCCAAAAAATTGGTGACGATTAATGTTGATGTTCCCATTGACCAGGATTACAGCGATTTGGAACGTAAAGACCCCAATGAAGAAAAGCTGGAAGAATTATTGAATGAATTGGAGTTTCGCAACGTTAAAAAGCGCATTTTCCCCGATAAAGCTGAAGCAGTTGGAGCCCAGGGTACACTTTTCGGTGCTGCAGAAAAAGATGAGGAACCTGAAGATAATTTTGAATCGTTCGACAAAGTGGATGTAGATTATAAACTACTCACCACCAAAGACGAGTGTGAGAAATTGGCCGAAGAACTAAAAAAACAGAAAGCATTTGCTTTCGACACTGAAACAACCTCTGCCAAGCCGCTGCAAGCTGAACTTGTGGGTATGTCGTTTGCCTGGGAAAAACGCAAAGCTTTTTATGTGAGCGTAAAAAATAACGAGCAGGAATTAGGTGATATTATTAAACTATTTAAACCAATACTTGAAGACGATTCCAAATTAATTGTCGCACAAAATATTAAATACGATATGTTAGTGATGCGCCGGTATGATGTGGATATTCGCACGAATCTTTTCGATACCATGTTGGCGCATTATCTAATTCAACCCGAGCTAGCCCACAACATTGATGCAATAGCCAAAAGCTATTTGAATTACCGAAAAATTTCCACAGAGGAAATCATCGGGAAAAAAGGTAAAAATCAAATGAGCATGGCGCAACTGAATCCTGAAAAAGTAAAAGATTATGCTTGCGAAGATGCAGATATTACATGGCAACTTAAACCACTGCTCGAAGAAAAACTCAAAAAGTTCGATCTTGAAAAGCTTTTTACCGAAGTAGAAATGCCGCTTTGCATGGTTTTGGCTGATATGGAATACTATGGCGTTACAATCGACAGTGAAGCTTTAAATGAAATTGCTGAAGAACTTAGGAAAGAACTCATTAAGCTTGAAGGGCAAATTCATAAGATCGCCGGAACCGAATTTAATATTGCATCTCCGAAACAACTTGGCGAAGTGCTTTTCGAAAAATTAAAAGTTACGGATAAACCCAAGCGCACCAAAACAAAACAATACGCTACAGGCGAAGAAGTGCTCGAAAAACTGGCCGACAAACATGAAATTATTCCGGCAATACTTGAATTTCGCGGCTTGAGTAAACTTCTAAATACTTATGTTGAGGCACTACCTAAACTGGTCAACAATAAAACCGGACGCATACACACATCATACAACCAGGCCGTTACCAGTACAGGCCGGCTGAGTAGCACCAATCCAAATTTGCAAAATATTCCCATTCGCGACGAAAAAGGTAAAATTATTCGCAAAGCATTTATTCCCGGCGATGATGATCATGTGCTGCTGGCAGCCGATTACAGCCAAATTGAACTTCGAATTATGGCCCATTTAAGTCAGGATAAAGCCATGCTCGATGCTTTTGAAAACGATGAGGACATTCACCAAATGACCGCTTCAAAACTTTTTGGTGTAAAACCCGAAGATGTTACCCGCGAACAGCGAGGCCAAGCCAAAGGCGTTAATTTTGGCATCATTTACGGCATTTCAGCCTACGGCTTATCGCAGAATACGGGAATTTCGAACAAAGAAGCCAAAAAACTGATCGACAGTTATTTTGAAACATATCCGCAAGTAAAAGAATATATGGATGAAAGCATTTCAAAAGCAAAAGAAAAAGGCTACGCAGAAACCATCATGGGTCGCAAACGCTTTTTGCCCGATATCAATTCTGCCAACCGAACGGTGAGGGGCGCTGCAGAGCGAAATGCCATTAACGCACCTATTCAGGGCTCATCGGCAGACATGATAAAAGTGGCTATGGTAAAAATCCATGAAAAACTGCGGGAAGAAAACCTGAAAAGCCGCATGATTATGCAGGTGCATGATGAGGTGATTGTCGATACGCATAAAGATGAAGAAGAAAAAGTGAAGGCAATTGTATTAGAATCAATGCAAAATGCAATTTCACTTAACGTAAAAATGAAAGTCGATATAAAGACCGGGCAAGATTGGTTAGAAGCTCATTAAAAAAAAGTTCATTTATTTAAACACTAAATACAACTCAGATAAACATACCATTATGAAGCGAATATCTATAATTTTAACAATTTTACTATTTTCCGGTCTGGTTTATGCCCAGGAAAAACAGTCATATTCAGTGGCATTTTACAACCTTGAGAATTTATTTGATACGCTGGATTCCGATATGCCCGGCGATTTTGCCTGGACTCCCGGAGGCGGCAAAATTTGGAACTCTGAACGCTATGGGCGAAAACTCAATAATCTTGCCTACGTAATCGACAAACTCGATGGCGATGAAAAACAACACGGTCCGGCTATTCTCGGTGTTTGCGAAGTTGAAAACCGCCGCGTTCTCGAAGATCTCATCCAAACCAAACCTATTGATCAGGCAGGGTACGATATTGTGCACTACGATTCGCCCGATCATCGGGGAATTGATGTCGCGCTGCTTTACAGAAAAGATTTTTTTGAGGTTATCAATTCAGCAACCTATACACTTCATTTTCCCGGCGAGGATTATCATACACGCGATCAACTACTCGTATCAGGAAAACTGAATGGCGAAAAAGTTCATATTATCGTAAACCATTGGCCATCGCGCCGTGGCGGACCGGAAAAAAGTGAACCGCGACGAATTGCTGCAGCTAAATTGTGTAAACACATTGCCGATTCAGTAAAAAAAGCCGAAAAAGATGCCAACCTCATCATCATGGGCGATTTTAACGACAATCCGGCCAACAGAAGTATCACAGAAGTTATGAAAGCCACAGGAAACAAAGAGAATTTAGATGATTATACTTACTACAACCCATTGGCCAACAAATTGAACCCGAATAAAAAGGGCACACTCTGTTATCGGGACACATGGTATGTTTTCGATCAAATTCTGATTTCCAAACCGCTGTTAGACGAAAAAGGCCTTTCATTCAAAAAGTCAATTTTGTATGATGATGAGCACATTCGCGTAAAAAAGGGCAAATATAAAGATCACCCGTTACGTACACATGCAGGCACGCTCTATTTGTGGGGTTATTCCGACCACTTTCCAGTGTTTGTTGTGTTTGAATGAGATGCTAAAAATTAATGAAAAAAGATGAGGGTTCCGTTTAAAATGAAACCCTCATCTTTTATAAAATCAGTTAGAACCTATTTTGGTTTTACTTTTTTCTTAGGTAAATATTACCGCTAATTGTGTTTAATTCAACATTATTGCCTCCTCCATTTAAACGAGTGCTTAAATTATGTGGAAAGTAGGCGAATTTCCCTTTTTTGCTGGTGTTGATGTCAAAATCGGTGAACATTTTCCCTGAAATGGTTTTTAATTCCAAGTCTGCGCCGGCATTTTTGCCCCAATATAAATCAACGTCGCCACTAATGCTTTTCAGTTCCATCGCGCCAATGAGACCACTGGCTTTAATATTCCCGCTGATTGTTTCGGTTTTTACCGTAATGTTCGACGGAACATAAACGGTGTATTCCAGTTTCATGTCGATATGGCGACCATTGTATGTGGTTGTACCATTTTCCTCATCGTACACCGTTCGTTCTTTACCAATTTCGTCCATGTCATCAATATTTTCAGTAATTTCAATACCCGAACCTGTCCGCCGGGCTTCCAAACGATATTTGTCGTTGTCTTCGTTGTCATTGATGTTAACTGAAACTTTTACGTACACTTCACTTTTGCTCCACGATTTAATGTCAATATTGTCTGCAAATTGGAAATCAAGAATTATGCGATCCGTTTTGTTTGTAGATTCACGTACTTCTACATTTTTTTGTGCTGCCAGAGTTAAGCCCATCAGCATTGCTACGGTAAGAATAATTAAGTTTTTCATTTTTTTAGGTTTTAAAGGTTTTACTCGTAGGGTTTAATGAAAAGCAGCCCGATGAAGCATCAGGCTGCGTGGGGTTTATTTTTTGCGTAGGTAGATATTGTCGTTCATTGATTTGAGCATAATTTTTACGCCACCGCCATTGATTTTTCCTTTTAATTGACTGCCACCACCGATGTAGTGCAGACCGTTTTCTTTCTCTTTTTGATTAAAGTCGATGTCGAAGTCACTGAAAATTTTGCCTGTCATGCTACTTAAACTTATATCGGCCGGCGTGTTCGCAGGCAATGAAATATCCAATTCACTGTTCATGGAGGTAATCGTAACCGGAGCCGTTTGGTTTACCTCTTTAAAAACAGTGTTAATGTTGCCATTCATCGTTTTTATGGTCAAAGGACCTGTTACATTTTTCATGGTTATATCCTGGTTCATTGTGTTTATTTCCAGGTCGCCGCTGAATCCATTAACAAAAACATCTCCTCTTACAAAGGGGCTGTTGTTGTCTATTTTTACGCTCATGCCTTTGGGAATACTAAATTGATAAGTACTTCCACTTCCATTGTGGTCTAGGCAGTGAAAGGAAATTTCCTCACCTGTTTTGTTCACTTCCAGGCCAATGCCGGTATTGTCTTCACCATTGGCATTAATTTGTTTCAGTCCTTTGGCCTTTTCAGGCGCCTTCTCCTTTTTAAAGTTGGTGGCCACTACTTTTATGGTCTTTCCATCGTGCTCGGTAACGTTAATTTTTCCCGGCACTTGTTTAATGTTCACTATTTCTGATGTGCCTTTTTCGATAGTAAATGTTTGCGCAACAAGTTTGTTTGCTGCGAATGTTGTGGCCAGAATGAGGCCGATTGTAATTACTAAGTTTTTCATAATTTAAGGTTTTATTGGTTAATAACGGTATTAAATACTTACGTTAAGTGTCTGTTTTGCATGATCTTTTACCTGTTCATTTGTATTATCGTTTTCAATAATGTCGCGCATTACTTCGCGGCTTTTTTCATTATTGAGCCCGGCCACCATGTTGATCAGGGTGATTTGTAAAATAGGGTCTGTTTGTTTTTCGAGAGATTCAATTAATGCATCTTTTACTTTAGGCGAATTACTGTAATCGCTTAGAGCATAGATTGCTGTAAGTCGTACATTTACATTATCATCCGTATTCATTGTATTGATGAGTGCATCAATCATTTTCTCATTGGGCAAACTGTTAGTTGTTTGAATAGAGTTGATGGCTTTAATGCGCTGGCTTGCTGTTGGTTTGTTCAGCGATGTATAATGCAAATTCTGACTAAGTTGATTAACCTGCTGCTGAAGTGCAGCTATTTGAGCTTCGTTTCCACCTGAGTTGTTGGCAAAATATCCGCCCAGAAATCCAAGGCCGAGCAACAGTACAATTTGTGCTGCAATGGCAAGCGACGACCGGTTAAAAAGATGTTTTGTTTTACCGGTTTGTGGTCGCGTTTCGGTATTTTGCGCAGCTTTTTCCTGCTCCAGCATTTGATAAAAGTTGTCTTTTAAGGTTGGTGAAGGGTTTTCGTCTTCATTTTTCTCAATGGACTGAAATAATTTACCGGTTTCAATAACAGCATCTCTGCAATTCTCGCATTGATCAAGGTGTTTTTCTACTTCCTGCATTTCATGTTCAGGAAGATTTTTATCGATATAATCGATGATTTTATTTTGTACTTGATTGCAATTCATAATCGTGTGTTTTAAGTGGTTGCAAAATAGTGTTTGCGTAATTTTTGTATGGCTCTGTGTACTTTTACTTTAACTGCCGACTCGCTATTCCCGGTAATGGCAGATATTTCTTTGTATTTCAATCCCTGAAACCTCGATAGCTCAATTATTTGTTGCTCTTCTTTGCTTAGTTGTTTCAAAGCCAGAAAAAGCGTTTTGTCTTGAACCGCAGTTGAATCTGTTTCTTCTTCTGCAAGCTCTTCAACTTCCTTAAATTCTACTTTTTGAGGGTTCGACCTGAAATGCGATGCCAAAACATTGCGGGCAATCTGAAAAACCCAGGGCCGAAACCGCGAATCTGATCTAAAAGAGCTGCGATATTTTATAATGCGCTGAAATACATTTTGTGTAAGATCTTCGCTTGTTGCTTTACATTTACATAAACGAAGGAAAAAATTGTACAACTGCACATTATACTTTTCAAAGAGCGGCGCTAAAGCGTCCAGATCGCCATTTTTGACGTTTAGCATCAATTTTTCGTCTGTAGTGGTTTGTGTATGCATTTTTCCGGGTTCTGTTAGGAGTATCTGTAAATTTACAAAAGGTTACATCCGGATGGGAATTTTTTTTGGAAATAATTCTGTAATCCCAATTGAATAACTTTCTATTACTGTGTTCCGGAAAAGATTTAAAAAAAGCCCTGTCAATCAGTTGCTTAGTTATAATAAAGAGTAAAATTCGCAAATATTGGCTATTCTGTTTTCAATATTTCTATCTTTGTGCGACTTATTTTAATGGAATTATTCACTAAAATTTTTTATTATGAAGATTAAACATGTTTTTTATGTAATGGTAATAGCCATTTTATTTTCGAGTTGTAGTGCTACGCATCAAGTTATGCGTGAACCCAATTCAAGGGTAGAATTTCAGAAAGATGACTTTGAGTTCTCTCAGCAGGTAACCGGAACAGCCACCACAACAAGAATTTTAGGTATCGATTGGGCGCGTTTGTTTAAAAAAGAAGCAACATCTGTGAAAAAAGACGGAAATGCTGAAATGATAGACCTGGCAGCTATTCCTGTAATTGGTAATTACGTTATGGATCCAACGTATAATTATGCCCTATACGATATGATGTCGAAAAACAGTGGGTACGATGTGGTTTTTTATCCGTCATTCGTAAAAACCGATAAAAAGCCCATTGGACTTGGATTTATTTATAAAGTTACAACAGTAGAAGCCAAGGCAAAACTGGCAAAAATCAAAAAATAGTATAAAAACAAAGGCTGTCTGAAAAGGCAGCCTTTGCTTTTTGTGGACAAAATAACATGTGGTTTCATCATGCTGGTTTTCAAAATCTTAGAACAAAACCTTTATCTCGCAGTATAACAGCCTCTACCGCTCAATTAAACCCGGAAACTTGCTTTTAAATTTTCGTACTTTGGGTTTGATAGTATAACTGCAATAAGGCGCAAATTCATTTTTTTCGTAGTAATCCTGATGGCTCACTTCGGCTTTGTAAAACGTATCTAACGGTTTTACTTCAGTCACGGCATCTTTTTCGAAACGGTCGCTTTTGTTTAGCTTTTCGATGCTTTCATCGATTATTTGGCGGTCTGCAGGGTCTGAATAATAAATCGCAGAGCGATATTGCGTTCCCACATCGGCTCCCTGACGGTTTTTTTGCGTGGGGTCGTGAATAGTGAAAAAGATATCAAGTATTTCATCTAAGCTTACAATTTCCGGGTTATAAGTCACTTTTACTACTTCGGCATGACCAGTTGTTCCGCTGCAAACTTCTTCGTACGTCGGTTCTTGGGTTTGTCCGCCGGCATATCCCGACACCGCCGATGATACGCCTTTTGTCATGTTAAAAACGGCTTCAATGCACCAAAAACATCCTCCGCCCAAAACAATGTGTTTCTCTTTTGTGCTCATATTATTTCCTTTTGGATTGTCAATTGCATGGCCCGCGTTTCCCGTTAAAAGGCCGGCAACAGTCAATATTATTATTAAAATGATGGATCGCATAATTCTGATACTTTAGTCTCTAAAACAAGCAGCCTGCGATTTTTGTTTGTTTGTTAAGTTCGCCTTCAACATATTTTAAAAGGAGCAGAATTATTATGACTTTGGCAGCGGAATTATTAATTTAGCCTGACAAATTTCAGAATCACGATTATTTATATTAAAATTCTATCAATATGTTTAAAAAAGAAGTTTATATCGAACGCCGGAACCGGTTGCAAAGCAAAATGTCGGGAGGAATTGCCCTTATTCTAGGTCAATCAGACTCACCGATGAACGCACCGGCCAATACATTTCATTTTCGCCAAAACAGCTCGTTTCTGTACTTTTTTGGTCTTGATTTTCCCGATTTAGCGGGTATTGTAGATCTTGACAGTGGTAAAAGCATCATTTTTGGCGATGATGTAACCATGGATGATATTATCTGGATGGGACCACAGCCGTCTATGAAAGAGCGTTGTGCGCAAGTTGGTGTTGAAGACAGCCGCCCATACAAAGCGCTTTTCGATTATGTGAAAGATGCCATTGACCAGGGACGAAAAATTCATTTCCTTCCACAATACCGTGCCGATAATCAAATTTTACTTGAATCGCTCACCGGCATTCGTGCGGCCCATGTGAATCGTTATCAATCTGTAGAGCTGATTAAAGCCGTTGTGGCATTGCGGAGTATCAAAGATGAATTTGAACTTGAAGAACTCAAAAAAGCAGCAGCTACAGGTTATGACATGCACGTAACAGCCATGAAGATGGCCATGCCCGGTGTTTGGGAACAAAAAATTGCCGGTACTATTGAAGGAATTGCTGTTGCAGGCGGCGGAATGCTTTCTTTTCCGGTTATCTTATCGCAAAACGGACAAACACTCCACAACCACGATCACAGTCAAACACTCGCCGAAGGCCGCATGATGCTAACCGATGCCGGAGCAGAAACCGGTTTGCACTACGCCAGTGATTTTACGCGTACTGTTCCAGTAGGAGGAAAATTTACGAATCGACAAAAAGATATTTACAACATTGTATTGGCAGCCAACAATAAGGCAACCAACATAGCCAAACCGGGCATGCCCTATTTTGATGTTCACATCGAAGCGGCCAAAGTGCTCGCTTCAGGATTGAAAGACCTGGGCATCATGAAAGGCGACCCCGAAGAAGCTGCGCGCACAGGAGCTTATGCCCTGTTCCAGCCACACGGACTTGGCCACATGATGGGACTTGATGTACACGATATGGAAGATATTGGCGAAAATTATGTCGGTTACGATGAAGAAATTAAGCGTTCCAACATATTCGGCCTTGCCGGATTGCGCCTTGGCCGCAAACTACAGCCCGGATTTGTGATTACAAATGAGCCCGGCTGCTACTTTATTCCCGAGCTGGTTGACAAGTGGGAGAGTGAAAACAAATTTGGCGATTTCATTAACTACGAAAAAGTTAGAGATTACATGGACTTTGGCGGAATTCGCCTCGAAGACGATCTGCTCATAACCGAAAAAGGAGCAGAATTAATCGGAAAACGTATTCCAATAACCGTGGAAGAAGTTGAACAAACCATGAACTCGTAATAATATTTCACTGCCATTTTTCAAAAAAAGACCCGGTTTTGCCGGGTTTTTTTTGTTGAAATTTTTCTCTCTTTCGATCAAGCCCAACGGGCTTACAGCAATAACGCTGGGCATTGCCCAGTTTTTTTTATAATTCAAATTTGCCCCTTAAAGAAATCAAACGATACTTTTTTGAAGCATGTTATTCTTCTGGTAAAACATGGTATCTGGTAAGTCTTCTTTCATAAATGTCCGGACTGCATAAAAAGAAATAAGTTGATAAACCTATTCCTGTTCCTTCTGCATAGTAATATCTGATGTGCCTGGGGTTATCTACATCTGTTTCAAAAACTATAACGTTGACGGTACCTTCATAAACCAGGGTTTCGAAATTTCCTTCTGGAACGTTAACAAAACCAGGATTCTTCTTCATTTTGTAGGAAGCAACATATAAGGTATCTTCATTGTTGATCTATATTTGCCTCAAAAGAGTATCAGTATCATTATCATCAGAAAAATAAATTTTTCCTTTTTCATCAACTATATAGCCAAAAAAGTCTCTCAAAATTTGGTCGCGATGGTTTTCAGAATAATTGTGATAAATTTTAAAAACATACATTGGGTTTTCCACATATCACAATTAATTTATTATCAAGGCCTTAAGTAATTAATCATTTTTATTTCTGATTCTCTAAAAAAAAATTTTACAAAAAATATAATTTATAATCAATCAAAATAACAACCTTTGCCCCTGTTATTGAGTACTTTATGTCAAAAACAAAAAGAAACTAGGTAAAAATACCTATCTGCACATGGGTAATTTCCACCGAATAACTGATGCATATTTGTATCAACAATGAAACAGTTACCTAATTTATTTGATCCCCCATAATAGGTCGAAAATATACAGCGAAGAGAAACAGGTTGGTAACCCCCTTTAAAGGTCGGCATCGATTTCCACAATGAGATGTCGGCCTTTATCTATATAGAGCCTGTCTATAAAGTGAAGTGTTTAGTTCAGAATGTTCGAGATCAAAGCCTGTCCCGCATTT